>JAUYES010000626.1 GCA_030691225.1 Holophaga sp.
GGAAGAAAATGTCGCCCAACTCGAAAATGGCTTTGGTGCCACCGCCATGTCCAGCGGCATGGGCGCAGTGAGCACCGTTTACCTGGCCCTGCTGTGCTCGGGCGATCACATGGTGAGCACGGACAGCGTGTACGGCCCCAGCCGCGGACTCATGGAAAAACACATGAGTCGTTTTGGAGTGGAAAGTTCTTACGTGGATACTTCCAACCTCGAAAATCTCCGAAAGGCCATGAAGCCCAACACCAAGTTGGTCTATGTGGAATCTCCCTCCAATCCCGCCATGTCTGTCACCGACATCAGGGCTGCGGCAGAGATCGCCCATTCGGGTGGCGCTCTGCTCGCAGTGGACAATACTTTTGCCAGCCCACACCTTCAAAAGCCTCTGGATTTGGGCGCAGACATCGTTCTGCACTCCGTCACGAAGTTCATCAATGGCCACGCTGATATCGTGGGCGGCATCGTTATCGCCAAAACAGAAGCCCTGCACAAACAGCTCCGCGCCATGCTCGTGAACCTGGGCGCGAACATGGATCCGCACCAGTCCTACATGGTGAGCCGAGGGCTGAAGACCCTGGCCCTGCGCGTTGAACGGGCCCAGGAAAATGCCAAAGAGGTCGCTAACTGGCTAGCCAAACACCCGGCAGTGGCCTGGGTGAGCTACGTCGGTCTGCCCAGCCACCCCCAGCATGAGCTAGCCAAACGTCAAATGTCAGGCCCTGGCTCCATGATCGCTTTCGAGTTGAAGGGTGGAATCGAGGCCGGACGCGTCCTCATGGATAACGTTCACCTCGCGGGCCTCGCCGTGTCCTTGGGCGGCGTGGAGACCCTGATCAGCCATCCTGCCTCCATGACCCATGCCAGCATGGCCCACGAGAGCCGTATTGCCGCGGGTATCACGGATGGGTTGGTACGAATTTCCGTGGGTATCGAGGACCTGGAAGACATTATCGAGGACCTTGAACAGGCCTTGGCTCACATCGGCCAGCCGGCCACCAACACGGATCCCCGCTGGGCGGGACTGCCCTGAAGATGAAGACCCTCCTCGCCATCCGCGCCCTGCATGACCAACCCTTCCCGGAGTTGGTCTATCAAGCCGCCACGGTGCATCGCCGATCGTGGGATCCGACCCGCCTTCAGCTCTGTACCCTGGATAGCCTGAGAACAGGCGCGTGCAGCGAGGACTGTGCCTACTGTGCCCAGAGTGCCCACCATGCTGCGGATGTAAAAATCGATCCATTAAAGGATTGCGAAGCTGTCCTGGTGGGAGCTCGAAACGCTCGTGAAGCAGGCAGCACACGATACTGCATGGCGACCTCAGGCCGCAGCCTGGAGGAAGGTGCGGATTTCGACGCCGTGCTGGAGATCATCCGGGAGGTGCGCGCCCTGGGCCTGGAGGCTTGCATGAGCCTGGGACTTATCACGGAACAGCAGGCACACCGCCTCAAGGCCGCCGGATGCACGGTCTACAACCACAATTTAGACACCAGCCGACTCATGTACGAGCGCATCGTGAGCACCCACACCTTCGACGAGCGGCTCGCCACGATTCGTGCTGTGCAGAAGGCTGGGCTCCAGGTCTGCTGCGGCGGCATCCTCGGCCTGGGAGAGACGCTGGATGACCGCATCCACTTTCTCCACGAACTCACCTTGCTGGATTCGCCCCCGGACGCCATTCCCATCAACATCCTGGTGCCTATCCCAGGCACACCGCTGGAAGGCATGCCGCCCGTGCCCGTGATCGAGATCATCCGGGTCATCGCCACGGCGAGAATCTTGTTCCCCTCCAGTCGCATCCGCCTCGCGGCAGGTCGCAGCAGCCTCAGCCAAGAGGCCCAGGCTTGGGCATTTCTCTGCGGAGCCAATTCTATTTTCACTGGGGAGAAACTGCTGACCACGCAGGGCACTGCGGCTGGAGCAGACCAGAAACTGCTTCAGATGCTTGGCATGACACAGGATTGCTGAGCCAACAAAAGGAAGTTTCTTCAAGTAAACGAGCATATGACAAATAGAAATCTTTTTCGTTAACATTCCCTTGGAGCCTATTTGCGCTCATCGCACCCGGTGACGCGATGTTCAGGCACCCAGGAGAAACAAGATGCCCGTGCCCTCTGCCCTCTCAACTGCAACCGCGTTGCTGCTCCCTATGACAATGCAGACCCAGCCCCCCTCCACCCAGGCCAGTCTCCTGGAGGGACGCGTGTGGGATGCCGTCACTCGACTGCCCATGAGCGAGGTCCTCATCCGGATTCCCGACCTCAAGCGCGGCACCACCACAGACCCCAAAGGCGCCTTTCGCCTGGACCACATTCCCCCAGGAAAATACCTGGTGGGGTTCCACAAGAAACGCTTTGAGGCAAAGCATGTCTGGATCACTTTTCCCATGCCTCATGCGCTGGAAATCCAGCTGGAGCAGACCATCCCCGGGGCCGAAGTGACGGTATCCGCCACCCCTTGGGCCACCCACCCCCTGGAAACGGCCCAGCAGACAGGGTCCATCACCCAGGAAGAGGTGCTCCTCGGCTCGGGCATGTCCCTTGGAGAGGCCGTATCGGAACTGGTTGGGGTGCGCAATGTCTCCACCGGGGATGCCTCGGGCGTGCCCATGATCCGCGGCATGGTCAACGAGCGGGTTCGGGTCCTGGAAAATGGTGTGGGTGTGAACTATCAGGGTTTTAGCCGCCGCCACATGCCCACGGTCGAACCCCTGGATGCTGATCGGGTCGATGTGGTGCGTGGTCCGGCCAGTGTGCTCTTCGGCTCCCAGGCCATCGGAGGCGCCGTCAACCTGGTCCCCGCGCCCCTGCCCGCCACGGGAGAAGGCACCACACTTTTTTCGGGCAAACTGGCCATGGGCGGCGCCTCGGCCAACGATAGCCAGGTTGGCCGAGTGATGCTGGAGGGTGCCCAAGGAGCCTTTGGCTGGCGGGTCGCAGCCACCGAGCGGGCTGGCAAGGAAACCCGAACGCCCGCTGGGGATATTCCCAATACCGACTTCCGCTCGGGCGCCTGGTCTGCAGCTGGGGGCTTCTCGACCACTTGGGGCCAGCTCACAGGGCGAGCCCGGCACTTCGGCAACCGTTTCGGGTTCTATGTTCCGACTTCCCCTCAATTCCGCCTGGACCTCCAGGATGACCTCCAGGCCCTCGAAGCGGCCCTGTTTCTCCCCTTTGGGGTGGCTGAGTTGAGCACCACCCGCCAGGAGAATCACCGCAGGGCCTACCCCAACGGTCAGGAACATCCCTCAGGGGTTGACATCGTGCTGGAGACCTTGACCCACCGAACCCGGCTGAAGCACCTCCCCGCCCAGGGACTCACGGGGGATCTGGCCCTGGAGCTCATCGACCAGACCAACACCTCCAAGGCCCTCACGCCCACCGGCATGAGAACCCTTCTGCCCAATTACGGCACCCGAGCCTGGGCGGTGTCCCTGTTTGAAGAGTGGCGACCCCAGGCTGAAGACCACCAGGGCTGGATCCTGAGCCTGGGCCTGCGCCACGACACCCGGAACCTCACCATCGACCCGGATCTGCGCCCCGGTCTCGCTGCGGGCCTAAAGAGACACTACCAGGCCAACACCGGGTCCCTTGGGGCGGTCTACCAGTTCACACCGGTGTATTCATTGGCGGCGACCCTCGGCCAGGGCTGGCGCCATCCCTCCGAGTTCGAACTCTTCGCCGCCGGGCCCCACGATGGGGTGGCAGCCTACGAACTCGGCAACCCGAACCTGAAGGAAGAGCGGAACCAGAGCCTGGATCTCTCTGCTCGGATGGAGCACAAGCGCCTGCGGGGCAAGCTGACCGTATTCAGCAACCGCTTCGACGACTACATCTACCTGTATGAAACAGGTCTCCCACCCATCGGAGGTCTGTCTGTGCTGTCCTTCACCCAGGCCGATGCGAAGATCGAAGGCCTCGAGGTGGAAGCCACCGTGCCCCTCCCCGCTAACATCGAGTTGCAAGGGACCTACGAGCGTCTTAATACACGCAATCAAGCAACCCAACAGGCCCTACCCTTTGCCCCCCCGGATCGCGCCGCGCTGGGAGCCCGCTGGAACCTCGGCT
>JAUYES010000629.1 GCA_030691225.1 Holophaga sp.
ACTCGTAGCCGAACGCCTCTCGGGAGTGATCGGAGGCTTCCCCTCCGGCACACGTCCACCCCTCATGAGCAGTGCTTCCGGGCGACTCCACGAACTCATGGAAATCGTGTTGGAAGGGGAAAACATCGACCCCATGAAGCTGCGGGATCACACCGAACAGGTGCTCACCCCAAGGCTGCAATCGGTCCCCGGGGTTGCACGGGTGGAGCGCTTAGGTGGGCAGGAACGCTCCCTGCAGATAACCCTGATTCCCGAAAAAGTCCGCAGCCTTGGCGTAAGCCTGGAGCGAGTAATGACGGCCCTGGAGCAGAGCCATCAAGACCTTGCCGCAGGCCTTTTGGAGATCCAGGACAAAGGCTGGTACATGTCCGTAGGCAGCCTGGCAGCCACGCCCGAAGAAGTGCGGCGACTACCTGTGCAAGCGGCCCGAGGCATGGTCACCCTGGGCGATATCGCCGAAATCCGCGAAGCCCCAGCTTTCCGTCGCGGCCTAGCCCGCCATAACGGTCACGAGGATGTGAGTATCCGCATCGTCAAGCAGCCCAACGCGGCCACGCTGGAAGTGGCCGAGGGTGTCCGCACCGCCGTGGCAGAACTCAAGAAAGGGCTACCCGAAGGAATGCACCTGGAGCTTATTTACGACCAGGGCCGTCTCGTCACCAATGCCTTGAACGGCGTGTCGCTGGCCCTGATGGTGGGCGGCATTTTCGTAGCCATCGTTTTGATCGTACTCCTGGGCAATTTCCGAGGGGCATTGCTGGTATTGGCGGTTCTACCTCTAGCCACGCTGGGGGCTGCGATTCCGCTACATTTCGCCGGACTTGGCCTCAATGCCATGACCCTGGGCGGGCTGGCCATCGCCGTGGGTCTGTTGGTGGATTCGGCCGTGATCATGGTCGAAAACCTGGCGCACCGTTTGCGGGATCATCAGGACCACCTAGAACCTCGGCGGGTGGCCCTCACCCGCGCCGCTGCCGAAGTGGCCACTCCGATCCTCATTGCGGTACTGGTGATCCTGGCGGTCTTCATTCCGCTGCTCTCCATGGGTGGTATTGCAGGCAAACTCTACGCACCCTTGGCCGTGGCCGTGGCCGCCAGTATGACCATCAGCTTGGTGCTCACCTTCACGCTGGTGCCCGCTCTGGTGGAGCGCTTCCTGCCACCCGGGGCTTCGCTGGAAGAACCCCGACTCGTGTTGGCCATTAAGCGGGTGTATCGACCGGCCCTGGACTGGGCGCTGCACCATGGCCCCGTAGTCCGCGTGCTTGCCTTTGGCCTCACCATTCCCAGCATCTGGCTGGCCTTTCAACTGGGAACGAACTTCCTGCCGACCCTAGATGAGCGCGCCTTCATGATGCTTTCCAAGGTGCCCGCCGAAAGCAGCCTAGAGGCCGTGGACCAGGCCAATCTGCAGTTGGATGCCCGCGTAAAGGCTATTCCTGGCGTGGAATCCGTGTACCGCCGCAGCGGTCGCGCCGATGTCACCGAAGACCCCTGCCCCATCACCGATAGCGAAATCATGGTGATCCTAACGCCCGATGCCGACGAGCGCATGGTGGGCCGCGAAATCTTGGAAGCCACTGAAGCCATGCCCTTCCCGGTGGATGTCGCCACACCCATGCAGTCGCGCATCGCCGAAGGCATCGGTGGCACGCCCGCCGATATCCAGGTGAAGTTCTTCAACCGCGATCTGGAGCCAGTACGAGCCGCACTGAAGGAAATCCAGGAACGTTTAGCCAAGCTCGAGGGCGTGCGCAGTGTAACCCCGGATACGCCCGACCCCATGCCGAGGTGGCGCGTGGCGCTGGATGAGGAAGCCTTGCGGCGCTTAGGCGTGCCGCGCCCTCTGGTGGCCATGACCCTCCAAGCGGCCCTCCAAGGCCTGGAATCCGAGATTCGCTTCGAGGGTCCCCAGCGCATCGGGCGCATCGTGCGCTTTCCCAACGACGGCCGCATGAGCCCCGAAAACCTAAAGGACACACCACTCGTATTGGAAGATGGCCGAGCCTTGACGCTAGGTCAGGTCATGCGCTTCGAGGAAACCTCCACCCCCACGTTGGTGCGGCGCGAATCCGCCCAGCGTCGCCTGGGGCTCAATGTCCGTACCACCGGCGACTTGGGCGGCACGGCCCTGCGCATCGAAAAAGCACTGGAAGGCATCAAGTTACCGCCGGGCACCTTCGTCAAATTGGGCGGCAAGATCGAGGAAGCCCGCGAAACTCACCAGCGCCTGGCCATCGCCATCGCAGCGGCCCTCGCGCTGGTGGTGGGTCTGCTGTATATCGCACTGAAACGTTGGCGCGAAGTGCTCGTGGTGCTGGCCACCCTACCCGATGCCTTTGCCGGGGCGATCTTCGCGCTCTGGCTGGCCGGAGAGAGTTGGAACATCAGTTCCATCGTTGGCATGATCGGGCTCTTTGGCGTGGCCGTGCAGAACAGCCTAGTGCTTATCACTCAAGCCAAGGATCTGATGGCGAAGGGCCTGCCCTTCGAGGAAGCCTTGCGGGAAGCCAGTCTGGGCCGCGTGCGTCCCAAGCTCATGACCGCCGGTGCCACCATCCTGGGCCTGATGCCGATGCTCTTTGGCTTCGGCGGCTCCGAACTGGAACGCCCCCTGGCCATCGCCATGGTGGGTGGCCTGTTCACCAGCACCCTGTTCACGCTGTTGGCGCTGCCTAGTTTCTATGCCTGGGTGGGTCGCCCAAAGCCCGACGGAGCGCTGGTTAAGGAATGATTCGGTTTAGACCTGGTCATCAACCTGATTTACCGCGAAGGCGCCAAGCGGCGCTACGCGCCTTCGCCAAGAAAACAGGGGCAATGATTACTCCCAAGGGTCGCCCTTGTCGTAGCTTCGGCCAGAAGTCCGTCTTTTTGGGAGCGGGCTTCTGGCCAAAGCTACGATCCGCTGCAAAGGCAGCGGAGATCCCGCGGTGCGGGATCCGGCGACCTGTCACTTGGGTGTCCAAAGGTTTTCTTTGCGTCTTTGCGCCTTGGCGGTTCATCTGTTTTCTCAAAATCGAGACTGGGAACCAAAAGGCCAAGTCATCCCATATTTGCCCTGAGCATCAATCCAGGTGTCGCTGAAAGGCCGGGAGATGCCGTTCTTGGCTGGCCCACCGCAGGCGTTCAAAAACCTCCAGAAGATCAGGCTCCTTAACCGTTTTGATCAAGCGGTCGTAGAGGGCCACATTTTCAATTTCGGCCTGAAGACCAGCCTTGCAGGCTGCTTGAAACGTATCGGGCGCTATTGTCTTTTTCCCTTTCCAAGGATTGGCAGGAATCTTCAGGCCGTAGGCCTCGAATAGCCCTTCCAGTGAGCCTTGGTGGCGCCGTTCCGCCTCGATGATGTTCGAGAATGGGCGCACTTCCCCGTGCTTTTGAATCACGGCGGCATACAGGGCCTCGGCGCGTTGTTCATCCTCCAGCAGAAGCTGAAGAGCCTCCACACTGGCCTTGGGGAGCGGCTTCACAGGCGCAGCGCTTAGCGGTGTCAGGGCCATGAGGGAGCAGAGAACGAAAGGCGTAAACATAGAATCACCTATTTCAAACCATCGCGAATGACGGCATAGAGTTCGTGGGGACCGGTGCCATTGGCTTCTGCCAGGGCACGCAGGGGCTGGTCGGTTTTCACCTTCACCTTTTGGGCTTCCAGAATGGTCCGTACCCGAGCCATGTCCAAGCCGTATTCCTTGCAAAGATCTTCGAGGGTTTTTCGCCCGAGGCCAGGAGCCACTTCCTCGGGAAGCTGACCCGTGACAGCCTTAATTGTCTCTGCGCCCTTCATGGCCAGATAGACCTGCTGGGGAGTCAGGTGGTTTTGCTTGGCAATGTCTTGGAGCTTTTGTTGCGGCCCCTCGAACGCAATTCCACGGCCCTTCAGCAAGGCTTGGGCTTTGTCCAGATCCATGCCCGTTTTCTGCGCAAACGCCCGCAGGCTGCTCTGTTCGGCGTGCCCATACGGCGGTTCACCATAGGCTCGGCTTGCCTGATCCTTGGCAAAGGTATTCAGCTCCATCACCCAGCGGAATGGCGGCCAACCGAGCAACGGTCCGGCCGTGAAGAGAATCGTGAGAACCGCCGACACGATGAACTCCGGAGTGAGCACCCGCAAACGCCGTTGACGATCCCGAAGGTAAAGCACGATGGGTCGCCAGTTCAAAACAATATGGACGATCCCCGCCACCAGAAAAAGCAGGCTCAGCAGAATGTGCATGGAGCCCCACGCTTCCTTGGTAAGGCCCCAGAGATGCCATTCGGACCAGTAGGCCACCCGCCCCTGGGGCGTTAGGAAGAGCACAATCCCCGAGGTGACAAGCACCGCAAAGGAGAGTAGTGCCGTCAAGGATGTAATCCGACGCAAGTTCACGAGATGCCTCCAGCAACGTTCCAAATTGACGCATGCAAATGGAATCCAATTACACAAAGGGGCCCAGAGACAGGATCACTGGGCCCACTGACAGATCCGCCTAGTGCAGCGTCGGGTCACAATGGCGCGAGTTAGGCACGGCGGTTCTATGCCGGGTCTTCTTAACCAATCTTCACGGATCTGCGGGAAACGCAGGTTGAAAAGAGTCTTTGCTGTGTTTCGGAGTAGTCGAAAAACGGATCTACCGCCAAGGCGCCAAGCGGCGCTACGCGCCTTCGCCAAGAAACGCGGCGGCTGTGAATACCCCCAAGGGTCGCCCTTGTCGTATCTTCGACCAGAAGTCCGCCTTCTTGGGAGCGGACTTCTTGCCGAAGATACGATCCGCTGCGAAGGCAGCGGAGATCCCGCTTAGCGGGATCCGGCGACCTGTCACTTGGGTGTCCAAAGGTTTTCTTTGCGTCTTCGTGTCTTGGCGTTTCGTCGTTTCTGTTTCTCGCAAAACCGAAGAGCTGGTTTTTCATTTGCAACTGCATTATTTGGGCTTAATCGCAGTTAGGAGAACGCATCTAAGAGCTCACGCCAACCCAAGGCGAGCCTTCAACCCCGGCGCCGCTCCGCGACTCACTTCCACGCTGAGTCCGCCCTGGAGCCGCACGAGCAACCGACCATATTCGCCCACCTTAACCCCGATGACGGCCTCGGGCCGCACCAGCATGTTGCGATGACCCTTTACCAACACGCCTTGGGGAAAGGACGATTCCGCTTCGGTGAGGCTCTTCCACGGTGTGCGGAGCCGCTCCCCGGCCACAAAGGCCCAAACGACTTCGTCCTCCACCAGAAAATGACTGGTGCGAGCCAGATCCATGAACACAAGACCATCGCCAGCGCGAACGGGATAGCGCAGGGCACCCGCAGGGCGGGCGGCTGGCGCGGGGCCAGCCCGACGCTCGCGAATGCGCGCGAGCGCCACTTCGATG
>JAUYES010000637.1 GCA_030691225.1 Holophaga sp.
TCACCGTCGAAGTC
Organism: Holophaga sp.; assembly: GCA_030691225.1. Taxonomy (GTDB): domain Bacteria; phylum Acidobacteriota; class Holophagae; order Holophagales; family Holophagaceae; genus JAYREN01. The sequence goes on from JAUYES010000637.1 coordinate 15, forward strand.
GGCGTTATAGGCATGGCAAACAAGCGGATGAAGCTTGATGGCCTTGCCCTCGACAAGGACAGGCTCGAAAGCCTGGATTCCGAGGCGGTGCAGGGTCGGTGCACGGTTCAGAAGGACTGGATGTTCCTTGACTACTTCATCAAGCACTGCAAATACTTCCGGGGTCTCGGACTCTACAAGCATTTTCGCTTTCTTGATGTTGTAGACTACGTCTTTTTCGACGAGTTTTTTCATGATAAAAGGCTTGAAAAGCTCGAGCGCCATCTTGGTAGGAAGACCGCACTGCCACATCTTGAGTTCCGGACCGACGACGATTACTGAACGGCCCGAGTAGTCGACACGTTTGCCGAGAAGATTCTGGCGGAAACGGCCCTGCTTTCCCTTGAGCATGTCGGACAGGGACTTGAGCGGTCGGTTCGATGCGCCTTTTACCACTCTCTTCTTTTTGGAGTTGTCGAACAGGGCATCCACCGCTTCCTGGAGCATTCGTTTTTCATTGCGTATAATGATGTCCGGAGCATTGAGGGACATCAGACGCTTGAGCCGGTTGTTCCGGTTGATTACCCTGCGGTAAAGATCGTTGAGGTCGCTCGTGGCAAAGCGTCCGCCATCCAGCTGGACCATCGGTCTGAGCTCCGGCGGAATGACTGGAACGACATCAAGAATCATCCACTGCGGCAGGTTGCCGTTTCTGTCTTCTCCCTCACGGGAGTTACGGAAACTTTCCACAATTTCAATGCGCTTGAGCAATCGCTTGTCGGATTTCGGACCTTTCTCGATCATTCTGGCACGGAGCTCGGCGGCGAGTTCATCCATGTTGATTTGCTCGAGCAGGGATCGAATGGCTTCAGCGCCCATTCCGGCAGTAAAACCGCCGCCGTATCGATCCTGAGCTTCATACCACTCCTCTTCTGTCAGGAGCTGCATTCGCTTGAGATCGGTGTCGCCCGCCTCGATTACTATATATTTCTCGTAATAAAGAACGGAGCGGAGTGCTGCCACCGGGATATCAAGCAGCAAACCCATCCGGCTCGGAACCGAGCGGTAGAACCAGATGTGCGAAACCGGAGAGGCGAGCTCGATGTGTCCCATACGTTCGCGGCGAACCTTGAAATGGGTAACCTCGACACCGCACCGGTCGCAGATCACGCCTTTATAGCGGATGGATTTGAATTTCCCGCAATAACACTCCCATTCTTTGGTTGTACCGAAAATGCGTTCACAGAAGAGTCCGTCTTTCTCCGGACGGAGGGTGCGGTAGTTGATGGTCTCCGGTTTCTTGACCTCGCCATAGCTCCAAGCCTTGATCATGTCAGGACTTGCGAGGCGGATCATTATATTGTTGAAATCTTGTATGTCCCGCATGCTTCGGTCCCCCTCAGAAAGCGCCTTGCTTTTGGATGATGTCCTCGTCCCGCTCCGTCAGGGCAATCTGTTTGCCCTTGGAGTCGAAGACCCTGATGTCCAGCGCGAGGCCGCGGAGTTCCTGGACCATGACGTTGAAGGCCTCCGGAATACCGGCCGCCGTGTGCGGCTCACCTTTGACGATGGCTTCGTAAACCTTGGCCCTTCCGGTCATGTCGTCCGACTTGATCGTGAGGAGCTCCTGTAGCGTATTGGCAGCACCGTAGGCTTCAAGAGCCCACACTTCCATTTCCCCAAGTCGCTGACCGCCGAACTGGGCCTTTCCGCCCAGCGGCTGCTGGGTTACCAGAGAGTAGGGGCCAGTGGAACGGGCATGCATTTTGTCATCGACAAGATGGTGCAGTTTTATGAAGTAAATGACACCGACGGTTACCTTGTTCTGGAAGGCTTCACCAGTCTTTCCGTCCATGACGGTTGTCTTTGAATTTCCCGGGAGCCCTGCTTCCTTGAGCTTGTCTTCGATCTGCTCCTGCGAAGGAGACTGAAAGACATGGCATGCATACCATTCGTCCAGGGTACTTCCAGCCCAACCCAGTTCCGTTTCCATG
>JAUYES010000305.1 GCA_030691225.1 Holophaga sp.
GATCGGGGCAGCCAATATTGCGCCCTGGAGTACGCCTCCTTGCTTGACCGGTGCGGGATGAGGGCCTCCATGAGCCGGAAAGGAAATTGCTACGATAACGCCCCGATGGAAAGTTGCTGGGGTGTGCTCAAGAATGAACAGATCCACCATTGTCGGTATGCAACCAGAAGAGAGGCTATCCATGATACAGGCAAAAACAGTTGATGCACGGCAGCTCAAATTGATGCTCCACGACGGCACGGAGTTCGCGCTTCTCGATGTCAGCGAGGCGGGTCAGTTCGGCGAATCGCACATGCTGTTCGCCACGCCATGCCCCTACAGCCGGATCGAACTCAACATCGGTACGCTGGTGCCGCGCAGGTCCGCGCCAATCATTCTGACCGATGACGGCTGCTCGGGGATCGCCGAGCGTGCGGCGAAGCGGCTTCAGGCTCTTGACTACACCGACGTTGCCGTGGTCAAGGGGGGCAACAAGTCATGGGCCAAGGTGGGTTATACGCTCTTCGCCGGAGTCAACGTGCCGAGCAAAGCTTTTGGTGAGCTGGTCTCGCACGTCTATCACACGCCGCGCATCGCCGCGTCTGAACTCATGCGCATGAAGGAGGCTGGTGAAGACCACGTCATTATTGACGGACGCCCCGTGAACGAACACCACAAGATGACGATTCCCAGCAGCATCTGCTGTCCCAATGGAGAACTGCCCCTGCGCTTACCCGCGATGGTGGGAAACCCGAAAACGAAGATCATCGTGAACTGCGCCGGTCGCACACGCTCCATCATCGGCGCGCAGACGCTTATCAACTTTGGAGTCCCGAATCCGGTGTATGCTCTGGAGAACGGGATGCAGGGCTGGTTCCTGGCTGATTTTCAACTCGAATACGGTTCCATGCAAAAGTATCCGGAAAAGATAGATGAAACCGCGTTGCCTGCACTGCAGACGGCGGCGAGGAAACTCATGGAGCGATTCGCGGTTGGTACCGTCGCGGCGCAAGATGCCCAAGCGTGGTTAAACGACGAGAAGCGTTCGACGTATCTCCTCGACGTGCGAACACCAGAGGAATTCAGGGCAGGCACGATCACCGGCGCCATACACGCGCCCGGCGGCCAGCTGATCCAAGCAACCGATCAGTGGGTAGGTGTTCGCAACGCGCGCATCGTGCTGATCGACGGCGGCGAGAACGTCCGCGCGCCTGTCGTCGCAAGCTGGTTGAAACAATTGGGCTGCAACGTCTTTATGCTTGAAGGCGGCGTGAGGTCGACACTAACGGCAATCCCCGCAGTGAAACCTTCCCTGCCTGTGCTAAGGACAATCTCGGCCGCTGACGCGAAACAGGCGCTCGACGCGGGCGCCGCGGCATTTGACCTCGGGAAGAGCATGAACTTTCGCAAGGCCCACATCCCCGGCAGCCAATGGAGCATCCGTTCGTGCATTGTCGAAGCTTCTCAGAGCGTGAAAAGAACGATCATGCTTGTGGCAGAAGATGATGACATCGCGCGCTTGGCGGCCGTCGATCTGATCGAAGCGGGGATCGGGGAAGTGCGCTTGCTTGGCGGCGGCCTTGCCACGTGGACTAGCGCGGGCTTCGCCACCGAAGCTTCACCTCATACGCCGCCCGATGCCGCATGCATCGACTACATCTTCTTCGT
>JAUYES010000642.1 GCA_030691225.1 Holophaga sp.
CGTACGGCTTCCTCGCGAAGCAAGCCTTGGCTCTTCAGGCGTTCGATTGTTGTTCTTGTCTCGCGTGGCTTGTTATCTCGGATTTGGTTTTCTACGACATCAAGAATTGCTTGTGTGACATGGGGCGGCGCTTTCTTTACCATTGGACGCCTCCGAGAAGATTGCTGGGGAAAATCAAAGGTTGAAAGTCGCACCTGTCATTTAGGATTGACTCAATTTACAGGTCAGAGCCTCCTGGATTGGCTCTGTTTACTTGGCGCGCCGGAACGCGGCGAATTTCTGATCTTCGGCTTGGATATGGTTGGTGAGCCAATCCTTCAGAAAATGCATGGTCATGATGGAAAGGGTCATGGTGCCCAGGGCGTATTTTTCCTCGAGGTCATTGACTTGCTGAACGAGCGTTCGGTGAAGTTCCTGGTGGGCCTCCAAGGCTGGATAGCCCGAATCTCGCATGACTGCTTCCTCGGTTTGAAAATGCTCGACCGTGTAGGTGTGCAGAAACGCCAAGATATCCGTTTGTTCCTGGCGAGATCGTCCGGCTCTTAGTGCGTCATGCAGGCAATTGATGGCTTCGAAGAGTCCCAAATGCTGGCGATCGATTTCATCGTGCCCCACGCGTAGATCATCGGTGAATTCGGCGAACGGCATGATGCGCTCCTGGTATTTGGGGTTCCCGCAAGGGCCAAACACTAGAGAGTATGGGCAGGTCTTGGGGCCGCTTCTACTCCATCGTCTTCTTGAACCGCCCCGCCGCGAGGCTCAGCATTCCCACACCCAGCAATAGCAGGGCCAGCATCTGGGGCCAGAGAATGGCAAAGCCCGCGCCCTTCAGGAACAGGCTCCGCAGGATCACCAGGAAGAATCGCAGAGGATTAAGGTAGGTCAGCCACTGGATAACGGTGGGCATGTTGGCGATGGGGTAGATGAAACCCGAGAGCAGGATGGCGGGCATGATGAAGAAAAAGGCCGTCATCATGGCCTGCTGCTGGGTGGCGCTGAGGGTGGAGATGAGCAGACCCACGCCCAGGGTGCTGAGCAGGAAGAGGCCCGAAGTGAAAAACAGGGTGAAGAGGCTGCCCACCAGTGGAATGCCAAACCAGAACACGCCCACGGCGCTCACCATGGCCACATTCATGAAGCCCACCAGGGCGAAGGGCAGGGTTTTGCCCAGGATGAATTCCAGGCGCCCGATTGGGCTCACCATGATCTGCTCCATGGTGCCGATCTCCCGCTCCCGCACGATGGCCATGGAAGAGAGCAGGATCGAGGTGATCATCACGAGTTGGGCGATGACCGCCGGGATGAAGAAGAAGCGGCTCTCGAGTGTGGGGTTGTACCACGCACGGGAGGCCATGGTGATGGGCTCCGCCACCAATTTGGCACCGGTGCTGCGGGCGATGCGGGTAGCCAGGATGTTCTGATTGTGGGAGGCCGAGATGCGGCTGGCATAACCCATGACAATGCTGGTCGTATTGGAGTCGCTGCCATCGAGCAGGAGTTGGGCTTGGGCGGTGCGCCCTCCTTGGAGCGCCGCGCCGAATCCGCTGTTGAGTCGTAGCACGGCCTTAACCTCGCCCTGGTCCACCACCTGCCGAGCCTCCGCGTCGGAATCCACGCGAGCCACCACCGCAAAGTAGCGACTACCCTCGAAGCGGGCCACCAACTCGCGGCTTTCTGGTGTTTGGTCCAGATCCATCACTGCCGTGGGCACATGCCGCACATCGGTGGTTACGGCATAGCCAAAGATCAGCACCTGCACCATGGGAACGCCCAGGATGATGCCGCGCATCCGAGGATCGCGTAGGATCTGGGTGAACTCCTTTTTCAGCATGGCCAGCAATCGATCAAACATGGATCACCCCAGCCGTTTCTTGAAGGTGGCCACGGCTAGGCCCAGGGTTCCCAGGGCGAAGAGGGCCAGAAAGAGGCACTCCCGCCACAGGGCCTCTAGCCCCATACCCTTCAAATACAGAGCGCGCAGGAAGCTGATGAAATACCGCGCGGGTACCGCAAAGGTGATTCTCTGCAGCACCACGGGGATGTTAGCGATATCGAACATGAAGCCCGAGAGCAGAAAGGCTGGCAGGAAGGTGGCCACAAACGCGAGCTGGCTTGCCAGCAATTGCGTTTTGGTGAGGCTACTGATCAGGATGCCAAGGCCCAGAGAGCCCAGGATGTACATGGCGGAAACGCCAAATAGCAAGATCAGGCTTCCCCGCATGGGCACTTCAAAAAGGTAGTAGCCCGCCACCACCGACAGCACCATATCCAGCATGCCGATGACGAAGTAGGGCACCAGTTTGCCAAGGATCAATTCGGGTGCCTTCACCGGAGTGGAGACCAACTGTTCCATGGTTCCCGTTTCCCATTCCCGGGCCACCGTCAGCGAGGTCAATAGTGCGGCAATGAGCATGATGATGACGGCGATGAGGCCCGGCACGATGAAGATGCGGGATTCGAGATCCGTGTTGAACCAGGCTCGGGTCCGCAGATCCAGGGGCGTTTCGGGAATCTTGGCCGAGGCCCGTTGCATGCGCTTCACCAGCAGCGCCTGGGAATGGCCGCGGATGATGGCATCGGCATAGCCCAGGGCCAGCGTGGTGGTGTTGGCATCGCTGCCATCAGCCAATATCTGCACCTCCACCGTGCGGCCCGAGGCCACTCGGGGGCCGAAATCCGTGGGCAGAATCAGGGCCATTTGGACTTGGCTCCGATCCAGCACCTCGCCCACCTCGGCATAACTCTGCACCCGATGGCTGAGGGCGAAGTAGCGCGAGCCTTCGAATTTTGAAACGAGTTCCCGGCTCTGCGGTGTGCGGCTCTGGTCCCACACGGCCAGGGGCACCCGGTCCACATCCAGGGTGAGGGCGTAGCCGAAGAGCAGCAGCATCACCAAGGGCAGAGCGATGCTCACGCCCAAGGCGCGGGGATCCCGCAAGACATGGATGAATTCCTTGAGGGCCACGGCCCGGAAGCGACGCAGGGAGGCCCTCATGACTGAAACTCCGACTGGGCGCCAACTTCCCGATCCTTGGCTTCGATCAGGGACACGAAGACGTCTTCCAGAGTCGGCTTGGGTTGAAGATTCGTGACACAACTGGCCTTCAATTCTCCCGGCGTGCCCACGGCCGCCAACTGGCCGCGGTAGATGAGGGCCAGGCGGTCGCAGTACTCCGCTTCCTCCATGTAGTGGGTGGTCACAAAGACCGTCACGCCCTGGCCCGCTAGGCCGTGGATGAGATCCCAAAAGGATCTTCGGCTCAGGGGATCCACGCCGGAGGTGGGTTCATCCAGGAAGAGTACGGGCGGTTCGTGGAGCAGGGCGCAGCCCAGGGATAGGCGCTGCTTCCAGCCCCCAGGCAACGTGCCGGTGCGAGCCTCGCGATGGGCCAGGAGCCCCGCCATTTCCAGCACCCAGGCCTTGCGCTCGGCCTTGCGAGCCTTGGGAATGCGATAGATGCCGCTGAAGAAGTCGATGTTCTCTTCCACCTTGAGATCGTCGTAAAGCGAGAACCGCTGGCTCATGTAGCCGATGCTGGCCTTGATCTGCTCGCGCTGGGTGCGAATATCGAAACCCGCCACGGTGCCGCTGCCTCCGGTGGGTTCCAGCAATCCGCAGAGCATCCGAATGGTGGTGGATTTGCCCGCACCATTGGGCCCGAGGAAACCAAAAATCTCGCCCGCCTTCACATCCAGGCTGATGCGGTCCACGGCCTTGAAATCTCCGAAGCGGCGTTCCAGATCCCGTAAGGTGACGGCAAAAGGCGTGCTCACGCGTCACCTCCCGGCAGGGCCGAGGTAAACACATCCTCCAGGGAGGGTTCGATGATCTCGATCTCCAGCCCAGGCACTCCTTCAAGCAGGGTCTCGATGCGCTGTCTGCCGGTGTCAGGGTCATCCACTACCACATGGAGACGATCACCGAAGATGGTCACGGTGCCTGGTTCGGCCTGGCGCAAGCGGGCCAGCACCTCTCGGGGGTGAGGGCACGTGACGGAGAGCAGCGTGCCCTGCATCAGGCCCTTCACACCGGCCACGGTATCGCAGGCAAAGAGCCGCCCCTGGTGCAGCAAGCCGATGCGGCCGCAGCGTTCCGCCTCGTCCATGTACGAGGTGGAAACAAAGAGCGTCACGCCCTCCGCCTGCAGCTGATCGAGGATGCGCCAGAAATCCCGCCGCGACACGGGGTCCACACCATTGGTGGGTTCGTCGAGGAAGAGCACCTTGGGGGTGTGGATAAGGGCGCAGGCCAGGCCCAGCTTCTGTTTCATGCCACCGGAGAGATTTCCGGCCCGGCGCCTTCGAAAGGGTGTGAGGTTGCTGAAGGCCAGCAGTCGCTCGGTGCGCGCCGCGCGGCCTTCCCGTGGCACATCGTAAAGATCGGCGTAGAAGTCGAGGTTTTCCATGACCGTGAGATCCGGATAGAGGCCGAAACGCTGGCTCATGTACCCGATGCGCTCCTTGAGCGGTTCCGCCTCGCGTGCGATGTGCAGACCATCCACCCAGGCCTCGCCGCTGGTGGGGCGCAGGATTCCCGTGAGCAGGCGCATGGTGGTGGTTTTACCGGCGCCATCGGGCCCCACCAGCCCGAAGATTTCCCCCGGGGCCACGGTGAAATTCAGGTCCACCACCGCGTCCAGGTCGCCGAAACGACGCCCTAGTTTTTCGGCTCGAATGGCCTGCATTACTTCTCCAGCTGTATTGTCGCGTCAGCGGGCATGCCGGGTTTTAGTTCCTGCTTTGGATTTGGTACCTCAAGCTTGAGGCGATACACCAGCTTGGTGCGCTCCTTCTTCGTCTGGACGCTCTTGGGCGTGAACTCCGCCTGCTCGGCGATGAAGACCACCTTGCCTTCGTAGACCTTGCCAGGCCATGTGTCCGTGCGCAGTTGCACCGTTTGGCCCACCTTCACTCGCCCCAGGTCGGTTTCCTCGACATAGGCCCGCAGGTACACCTTCCGCAGATCCGCCAGGGTCAGCACCGGTGTGCCGGGGGCCACGAATTCGCCGGGTTCCACGTTGCGGGAGAGAGCTAGGCCAGTGACGGGGGAAATGAGCGTGGCGTAACTCAATTGGGTCTGAGCCATGGCCAAAGCCTGGGAGGCCTGTTCGAAGCGGGCCTTCAATTGGTCGATGTCTTCGGGTCGCGGTCCCTTTTGTATCAACGTGGCGCGCTGAGCGGCTTCCCGCACCCGAGCGCGGGAGGATTCCGTGACCGCGCGGCTGGCATCCAGATCGCGGCGAGATAACACGCCCTCTTTGTGGAGGCCTTCCATGCGCAGCAAGTCTGGCTCCTGGCGCCGAAGATCCGCCTCCGCCTGGGCCAATACGGCTTTGGAGGCTTCGATTTCTTCATTTCTGGAACCCGCGAGTGCCGCCGCCAGCGCGGCCTTGGCCGTGGCAGCGTCGGCCTGTCGGGCAGCCACTTGCTGCTCCAGATCCTTGGCATCCAAACGCGCCAGGACCTGCCCGATCTGTACCGTCATGCCCTCATCCACGGGCCGTTCCAGGATCTTGCCCGCCACACGGAAACTAGCTTCCACGGGATAGGCCTCGATGTTGCCTGAAACCTCCAGCGTGGTCGGGGAGCTTCCTCGTCGGCAGGCCAAGGAAGGCACCAGCAAGGTGGTCAGGAGGAAAAAGATGGAGAGGGCAGGTTTCATGGGGTGCTCCGG
>JAUYES010000647.1 GCA_030691225.1 Holophaga sp.
GCCATGCCCGCGAATGGTACGTTGACCCTGCGAACCCGCAATCTGGATGACGATTGGATCGAAGTGCAAGTGGAAGATACCGGAAGCGGGATGTCGCAGGAGGTTTTAGAGAAGGCCTTGGATCCCTTCTTTACCACCAAGGAACCCGGCAAGGGTACGGGACTTGGTTTATCCATCGCGCATAGCACCGTTTCGGCTCATCACGGGCGGATGGAAATCCAAAGCGAACCCGGTCGTGGCACAACGATATCACTGCGATTCCCTGCCTGTGATCCCGCTGTAATGGAATCCGAAGTCGGGCCTTTGCACGATGGTGAGATTTCCCAGGCGAGTCTGCTCGTCCTGTTGGTGGATGATGACGAGCTGATTCAGGGCTCCATGCAAACGATTCTGGAAACACTCGGTCACACGGTGGTCATCGCTTCCAGTGGTGAGGCTGCCCTCGCCAAAATTGACGATGGACTCGAGCCCGAAGTGGTGATCTTGGACATGAATATGCCGGGGTTGGGTGGCGCAGGCACGCTTCAGTGCCTGCGGGTTGCGCGCCCCAGGGTGCCAATTCTACTGGCCACGGGACGAGCCGATCAAATGGCGCTGGATCTTGTGGATGCCTATTCTTTGGTCACCCTGATGCCCAAGCCTTTCAGCATCAAAGAACTGCAAAAGCATTTGGAACCGCTGCGACGGAGATGATTCTTTTGAAAAAAAAGATTCACCACGGAGAAACGGAGAGCAAAGAGAAAAGCAGGAGGAGCGGGCTTTTCGTGCATGAGGTCCGGGTTTTGCACGCGGCAAAATTGCAAATTTTAGGATTGGCTTCATTCTTTCTGCCGAATGGTGGCGGTTCTGCTGGGCCTCGCCTATCTTAGGGTCAGGGATAATCCCCGGGAGCCATCGCCCATGGAAACCTCCAATCAGCGAGAATTTACTCGGGTCCCCATTAACGTAAGGGCCGAAGTGAAGGGCGGCGGGTTTGTTATCACCAGTTCGACCACCCGAAGCCTAAGCCTGAAGGGCATGTTCGTGGCTTGCACGGAGCAGGTGCCGGTGGGTACGGAATGCGAGATTACGCTGTTTTTGGGTGATGGCGATATCCAGATTCAAACCGAGGGACCCGTGGTGCATTGCTACCCCGATGGCATCGCGCTGCAGTTCACTCGCATCCTGGGCATCGAAAGTTTCGAGCATCTTCGGAACTTGGTGCTTTACAACGCGCCAGATCCTGATGCGGTTGAAAACGAATTTAATACCTCTACGGGAATTCATCGGAAGGGCTGAACCCACCCAGGGAGAACTACTTCCGATCTATGTGTAGCGATCCTTGGCGGAAAATTGGGTATTCCCGCTTTTCCCTGATGCAGGATGTCCAAGATCTGGGAGACTGGATGGCCGCAAGGCTGGAATCGAATAGACTACCCTGGACTCTTTTTTAGGAGCTTTTGTGAAATTCTCACTTCAGACCGCAACCCTAGTGACGGTGGCCCTGCTGGGCCTTTCTGCCTGCAAGAAGAACGATGAGAAGCCACTGACCCTGCCGGGCGCACCCATGGATGCGACCCACGGCAATGCCATGGGCGCGGGGATGGGTATGCCCAAGGCCGCCAAGAAGGAATCCCAGGTCGTGGTTCCCGAAGGGCTCAAGGGGAAATGGAAATCGATTCAGATTGCCGTGGTAGATAAGGCCTCGAAGAAGGAAACGCTGCATGTGGTCCCGGTCGGCAAGGACTTTCTGATTCCAGGTACGGGACTCACGCTACGGGCGGACAACCTGCTGCCGGATTTCAGCATGGGTGATGGCGTTATCTCCTCGAAGTCTGAAAACATGGAAAACCCCGCGGCCCAGGTGCGCATCTCGGAAGGTGGTGAGGAGCGTTTCAAGGGGTGGGCGTTCTTGAAGTTCCCGGAAACCCACGCTTTTGAGCATCCAAAGTACGCCTTGAAATTGATGGCGTTTGTCCCCTGATTGGTCGGTCCTGTGATCATGTTCACTTCCCTGAGGGAAGGGCTTGACCAAGGGAGAAGGCTAATCGATAATTTTGTATCGAGATGAATTCCTCGATTAAATCTTTCCCATCCCCGGAGGTCACCATGCGAGCGGAGTCGGTTCCCGAACCCACCCTGCGACGCCTGCCTTCGTACTACCACTACCTGGTCCGACTTCGCGAGAAGGGCCAGGAGATGATCTCCGCCGCCCAGATTGGCGAGGATCTCGGGGTTCATCACACCCAAGTCCGCAAGGATCTGGCGGTGACTGGCAGCCAGGGCAAGCCCAAGGTGGGTCATCGGGTC
>JAUYES010000650.1 GCA_030691225.1 Holophaga sp.
ACCGCGCTCACCCCGCGATTACGTCCATCGCATTGGTCGCACGGGACGGGCGGGCATGAGCGGCATTGCCATAAGCCTAGTGAGCCCCGAAGAAGAGGCTCACCTGGGCGTCATCGAAAAAAAGGTCGGACGGAGATTCGCCCGGAAACCCGCTATCCCCTGCCGCGTTCCGACTGAGATTGTCTAAAACGACTTTGAAACCGCGAATGTGGTGTGTTCATTGTCAGGATCCGGCCGCAATTTTTTTATGAACCACGGAAAAGACCGAAACAAGCGAACAGGGCTGGCAACGACCCATCGGTGTTCATCGGTGTTCATCGGTGGCAAATTATTTTCCTCGCTTTGAACCAAGGTCGGTTCTGCCAATGAAAAGAAATTTTGGCCACCGATGAACACCGATGGACACCGATAAAAAGGGATCAAAAGTGCGGTTCATCTATTCCTAGAAAAGCCTAGGCGAGGCGACTCCCCTCAATACTCGGCTTTGCGCTGCCGTTGAGTTGATGCCAACAGTCCTTTTCCGTGTGCTTCGTGGTTCTTCTTCTTTGTTTTCAATGGCTGACGGAAAAATGGTTCCATGTTCCGGTTCAAGCAGGCCCAGGCGGCTTCCATCAATCAAATGGCCCGCGGTGCGACTTGGCTTGATCATTCGCAAGATCGTCGGGGTATGGGTATTTCCAAAATTCGCAAAAGATAGGAACTACGAAACACAGGGATTACACGGAAAAGGCCGAAACAAGCGGACAAAGGAATCCATGACTCCTAACTTTCCCCAGCAGAACTGACCGATTTTTCGAAACCCTTTCCGAAAAACCCAAAACCGCGAATTCACGCGAATGAACACGATTGAAGTGTGTTGGGGCGATCGGCTGAAGACGACCCGAACCTGATTACCCCTGCGCCGCCTGGTGTTCCTCGATCAACCGCTGCACCACGTCGGGCTCAGCCAAGGTGCTCAAATCACCCATGCCGTCGTATTCCGAGGCCGCGATTTTTCGCAGAATACGCCGCATGATCTTGCCACTGCGCGTCTTGGGTAGGCCCGAGGCCAAGTGAATGATATCGGGAGCCGCGAAGGCACCGATGGCCTGCCGGACTTGTTCTTTAAGGGCGCCGATGAGTTGCTCGGAGTCGGCCTGGCCTTCACCGGCGTTGATCAACACGTAGCAGTAAATGCCCTGCCCCTTGATGGGATGGGGATAGCCCACCACGGCGGCCTCGGCCACGGCTTCGTGCGCCACCAAAGCGCTTTCCACTTCAGCGGTACCCAAGCGATGCCCCGAGACATTGATGACATCGTCGATCCGCCCGGTAATCCAGTAATAGCCATCTTCATCGCGCCGCACCCCATCGCCCGTGAAGTAATAGCCGGGGTATTGGGTGAAGTAGGTATCGCGAAAACGCTTATGGTCGCCCTGCACCGTGCGCGCTTGGCCAGGCCATGGCGTGGACAGGCAGAGCGCACCGGAAACGCCATTGCCTTCGAGTACCGTGCCATCGGTGGGATCCACCACCACCGGCTTGACACCAAAGAAAGGCAACGTGGCCGAGCCTGGCTTGGTGGGCGTAACACCCGGCAGTGGAGTAATGAGAATGCCGCCGGTTTCGGTCTGCCACCAGGTATCCACTACGGCGCATTTGCCATCGCCGATGACATCGTGGTACCAGCGCCAGACTTCGGGGTTGATTGGTTCGCCCACGCTTCCGAGAACCCGCAGCGATTTGCGCGAATAGCGTTTCACCCATTCATCGCCTGCTTGCGCCAAGGCACGAAGCGCGGTGGGCGCGGTATAGAAGATATTCACGCCCAGATCGTTAACGATGCGCCAATAGCGACCTGGATCGGGATAGAGCGGCGTGGATTCAAAGAGCACCGTCGTGGCGCCATTGGCCAAGGGACCGTAGACGATGTAGCTGTGGCCGGTGATCCAGCCGATATCAGCGGCGCAGAAAAACACATCGCCTGGGTGGTAATCGAAGACCAGTTTGTGGGTGTAGGCGGCGTAGGTGAGATAGCCGCCGGTCGTGTGCAGCAGGCCCTTGGGTTTTCCCGTGCTGCCACTGGTGTAGAGGATGAAGAGCGGATCCTCCGCCCCCATCCATTCGTTGGTGCAGGTGGAACGTTGGCTCTGGCAGGCTTCCTCCAGCCAGTGATCCCGGCCTGCGACCATTGCAACGTCCACATCCGTGCGCCGCGCCACGAGTACCGTTTCCACCATGGACATGCCTTCGATAGCCCGGTCCACGGTCTTTTTCAGCGCTACTTTCTTGCCGCCGCGCAGGCCTTCGTTAGCCGTCACCACCACCTTGCAGCGCGCATCCACAATGCGATCGCGCAGGGATTCGGAGGAGAAGCCACCGAAGACGACGGAATGCACCGCGCCGATCCGAGCGCAGGCCAGCATGGTATAGACCAATTCCGGCATCATGGTCATGTAGAGACAAACGCGGTCACCCTTGCGTACGCCATGATGCAACAGCACATTGGCCACGCGACAGACCTGGTGCTTGAGTTCGCGATAGGTGATGTGCTTATAGGCACCGGGTTCGTCCATGACCCAGATGAGCGCCGTCTGATCCCCGCGTTCCGCCAGATGGCGATCCACGCAGTTGAAGGAAGCGTTAAGACGCCCCCCGCCAAACCAAGCGAAGTCCACCTCGGTGTAATCCGCATCGAAGACCGTCTGCCAAGGGTGATACCAGGTGAGCGCCTTGGCCTGTTCACCCCAGAACCATTCCGGGTTATCAAGCGATAAACGATAAAGCCGCTGGTATTCCTCCATGCTGTGAATGTGCGACCGATCGGCGACATGGGGTTTAACAGGGTAGAGATCTTGGGACATGGCTCACTCCAAAAAGGCAGGAAATACCAAGTGGGAAATGGACAGTACCGAGGGTCGCTGGATAGCAATGGGGGGTTGGATGAATCTTGAGGCCCGATTGTGCATCCAAAATCTGAAAATAGTTTTCATCTTTATGGGGCCCATTGAATTCCTGATTTCCAAAGGCTTCGCAGGCTCAAATGCTTTTTTTTGCCAGACAGCCCCCCTTCAGGCCGCATTGGAACCCGCTGAGGCAAGCTGAAACAGGTTTTTTATCCGTGTTCATCCGTGTGTATCCGTGGACTGTTTTTTGAATTCATCCCCAGGGTTTGCGCTTTGAAAGGCATTGCACTTGCTTTTGGGGATGGGCTGTTCAAAAGAATGGGTCCACGGATGAACACGGATAAGAGACAAAAACTGGAATGGGCTCAGGGGACTTGGTGGCGCAAAAAAAATGGAATGGTGAATGGCCTAAACGAAGCGTGGTGGCCATTCAAAAAGAACATTTATACGCAAGCCGTTTACCCAACAGGCCTCCGTGGCGAATTTTTCGCCCCCGTCACCCTTCCCGAATCACCCGAAGAAAGGCTTCGCCGTACAACTGTAGTTTCTTGAGCCCAACACCACTTAGGGCCAGGAAGTGTTCTTCGGTTTCGGGTCGAAAGCGCGCCATGTGCTGCAAGGTGGCGTCGCTGAACACCACGTACGCCGGCACGCCACGTTCATCGGCCAGACGCTTGCGCAGGGTCTTGAGGTTGCCATACAGGGCTTCTTCGTAATCCAAGGGAATCGATTCCGGCGTCGGTAATGGGCCCGAGAGTTTGATGCGGAGCTTCTTCGCGGTCTTGGGTGCTTCCACCAGAAGATCGCGGCCCGTGCATTGATCGCAACTGGTTCGGCACGTATCGATCCGCTCGCCGAAATGCTGCGCCAGCATCTGGTGCCGACACTGAATCGCCTCGGCAAAACGGTACATTTCACGCACCTGACGGCGTTGAACGTCCGCGAGGCCCGATTCCAAGCCATCCGAGAACCGTTCCAGGCTCATCACATCGGCCCAGGAGTAAAACAGAATACAGTCCGCATCGGCCCCATCGCGACCCGCACGGCCAATCTCCTGGGAGTAGCCTTCCAAGCTCTTAGGCATATCGCGATGAATCACGAAACGAACGTTGCTCTTATCGATGCCCATGCCAAAGGCGATGGTGGCCACAACCACATCCGTATCATCGCGGCGAAAGGCCTCCTGGGCGCTTTCTCGCGCGGCAGCGTCCATGCCCGCGTGATAGGCCCTGGCACGAATGCCGTGGTCCGTCAGAAAGGTCGCCGTGCTTTCCACGCTCTTGCGGCTCAGACAATAGATAATGCCGGTCTGGCCACGCCGGGCCTGCACCAACCGCAGGATGGCATCCCGCGCCGAGGGCGCATCGCCGCCCTTCTTGATGGCGTGGATCTTCAGATTCGAACGCAGGAACGAACCCCGAAAACGAAAGGGATCCTGCATGCCGAGCTGTTCGACGATGTCGGTGGCCACGGCTTCGGTGGCTGTGGCGGTAAGAGCCAACACCGGCAGCTTGCCAAACCGCGCCTTCAAGCCCGCGAGGTTGCGGTACGCAGGGCGAAAATCATGGCCCCAATGACTGATGCAATGCGCTTCATCCACCGCGATGAGCCTCAGATCGAGCTGCTCTAGGAGCGGGGCGATGCTTTGCTCGATGCCTTCGGGTGCGGCATAG
>JAUYES010000652.1 GCA_030691225.1 Holophaga sp.
CTCCAATCACCTCGATGAGCCCGACCAGATGGGAATTGAACTCGGAAAGCTCCTCCGCAGGCACCCACAGTTCCTCATGGACCCGACCGCCGACCACCTGGACGGGGTATCGCTTAGCGAACTCGGCGTCAACGGAGAACCGGGTCACATACCCTGCCCCACTGTCCTTGACGTTCCAGTCCTTGGCGATTTGGATTGCGTATTCCTCATTGAGGACCGGGTAGAAAATCGGCTGATCCGGCAAGCGTGGCGGAAAGGCTTTCCAGCCCGAGTTCTCGATGAGTTCGAGTTCTTTCGGGCCAACCGGTCGGAAGAGGGTGAGTGTCTGCATAGGGCCCAAGAAGGAAGCACACCGGATTCGGGGCTGGCGTTTCAAACAGTGGTGAGGTATTTGGGAACGTGAACCAGCTTCAGATCATTGGGTCTCGGAAGCGGAAAACATGTCCAGGCCAAGTTGCACAGCCTCAGGTGTATATGCCGTGACAAGCCAAGACTGATTGGGCGAAGTCGAAACCAGAAGCGTGACATCAGTGCCCGATTCCAGGGAAATCGTACCCCAGGAAAAGCTTGCGTACGCGACACCGAGGTACACGGGAAGGCAAAGCCCGAAGGTCATCACGCAAGGCAGATTACCGACTACCCCTGTGTAGGTCGGAACCTGCTTGTGCTTGAACTTCAGCATGGGAAAACGAAGGCTGAAGAAGGATTTGGATTGGAAGCGCTCAAAATCCTCAGCCTGGACAGGCCTTAATGCGGTCACAGCCCCCAGATCCAGGGCTTTGCCAGAACGCATCAAGACGACCAGATGAAGGTCACTCGTGATTCGCCAACCCTTTTCTGTGTGCCGACGAGAGAGATACCAAGCCAAACAGAAAAGGCTGGCAAAGACGCCGACCTCAACCTTTTCCGAAGTCTGGGTCGAGGCGATGACAGCAAGGAGCCCCCAAACACCGATCAGTATGGGCAGCCAAAGCATTTCAGAGCGGCACCCACGTGCCCAAATCCAGGTGTGCCCCTCGGCCTCGAACGAGCCAGACTTCCCATTTGGACGAAAGACGGGATTCCATTCCCACATAAGCATTGAACGACCTCAGTTGAATGTGGCGGTATAGAAGCCTTTGTTGAAGATAAAAACCAAACGGCCAGCGATGCGCTGGCCGTTTGGTTTTGCGGCCACCATTCACGCTAAGCGAAAGCTTGTGGGGCCGCTAGGGTATGAAGCCGATCCATGAGGATTGCCCTCCGGGATCGGATCGCGCCCTTGAGTTGCATTCCAGCCTGCTCGGGCGTACGACCTCCCTTGAGCATGTTGCACTCGCGACAGCAGGCCACGAGGTTGCCCCAGGTGCTGGGGCCACCCTGACAGCGAGGGATGACATGATCCACGGTGGTGGCTCGACGGGAGCATCCGACGTACTGACAGCGATGACCATCACGGCGGAGGACGCTCGCGGTTCCCCGGCCAAAGCCAAGCTTAGCCTCGGACACGGCTTTGACCTTCGTGAAGACCACGGCGTGGAAGGGCTGGGAATCCACTTCCTGGAGGCCAAGCTTCGACCAGGTCCGCAGGTCCAGGGCATGCGCCCGCCCTGTGGCAAGCGCCTTCAAGGCCTTCCGACGGGACATTTCCACCATCGGCATGTAGTAGCAGTCGAGGGCGAGAACCGTCTGGAATCGGTGATTTTTTGTGTGTCTGGACATGGGAAACCTCATTGGTGCGGGCGGTGGGATTCGAACCCACAGGAACTCCAGGTTTGAGCTAGAGGCGTATGCCAGTTCCGCCACACCCGCGAATGGAGCCTCTCCTGGGGATTCAACCCAGCCTTCACGCGTACG
>JAUYES010000654.1 GCA_030691225.1 Holophaga sp.
TTGGCGCTGCGAGTCTTCTCAAACACCAACTGATTCTCATGGGATTTCATGATCAGGATCGTCATGATTCCGATGACCAGGGCCGTAACCAGCCCTGCCCCCAGAATCAAGCGTGTCCCAATCCGAATGCGCATGTTACCGGCTCCTAGTGCTCCGCTTCAGTGGGTTTGGCTTCTGGGAAAATGGCGAAATATTTCACCGCCAAGGCAAACACCGCCATGCCGATGCCAACCAGGGTCACGGAAACAACCATCTCCATCACCGAAGGGAAGTAGCGTGCACCCGCGGCCCGCTCCATACCGGTGATGCTGATGTTGAGTCGATTCATCACAAACCCAAGCACGGCGAGGAAAGCGCCAGTCACCAGCCAAGTGGGATTCGTGCGCAATTTCCGGAATGCCAACAGCCCGACGGGTAGCAGAACCCCTAAGACAAACTCGACCAGGAACATCTTTCCTTCGTAGGTGAAGTTGGTAATGGCACTGAAGGAACCATTGCGGGCAATGATCTGTAAGCGCATCAGGCCATAGATGCCTAGCGCCACGACCATGCCTCGGGCGAGTGGTTCCAGGAGATCCATTTCCAGATGGCGACCAAAGGCGCGCTGACTGAGGTAGGACTCTAGGATGACCATTCCGATGCCGGCACCGATGGCCGAAATATAGAAAAGCAACGGCAACAATTGGGAATACCAAAGGGGGTGCAACTTCGAAGGCACGATCAGGTAGAGCGAGCCCAGCGAGGACTGATGCAGGGTCGAGAGCAGCACACCCGCAATCACCAACGGGGTGATGAATTTGTGGATCATCCGGATCGGTGCGTGGTATCCAAAGCGTTCCAGGACCACAGGAGCAAATTCCAAGGCCAACACCGTGGTGTAGAGCATCACGCACCACCCCACTTCGAACATTACCGAATGCGTATTCCAGTAAATGATGGTGTGCCAGATGCGCCAGGGCTGCCCGAGATCGAACATCAGCGCCACGATCACAAAGGCATAGCCCAGGAAACCCGTGAGCACGGTGGGCCGAACGATGGGTTCAAATTTTTTCAAATTAAACAGATGCACGACTGCCGTGAGCGTGAACGCACCCGCCGCTAGACCCACGCCACAAAGCAGATCGAAGCCGATCCAAATGCCCCAGGGGAAGGAGTCATTGAGATTGCTGACTGCACCGAGACCCTTGCTGAAGCGAAGGAAGGTGATTACGAGAAAAGGAATGAGCAGCAGGCCCACGACCGTGGTCCAAAAACCAATGCGAGGACGGCGTGCCATTAGGTTGGTGGTGTTCATCACCGATCCTCCGACTTCGAATGTGATTCAACGGTGGCCACGTCATCGCGACGGGCGGTAATCCAGTGAATGCCCCAGAGGAAAACACCCCAAACAGCCACAAAATTCGGAATGTTTGATAAAACCTGCCATGTGCGCAAGGCCGGAGGCTCGCTGGGCAGGTCGTTCTTCAAACCCAGCTTCACGAAGGGCACGCTGGAAATCATCAACACAGAGGTGCCACCAGCCTCGGTCAGGCCGTAGATGTGATCGACGTAGGCCCCAGGATTCTGTTTGATCCGCTCCTTCGCATCGCGAATCAGATCGTCCCGTTTCCCAAAAACGGTGGCGCCGTATTCACAAGCCGTCGCACAAGCGGTGGATTCGCCCTTAGCGACCCGCCCATCACACATGATGCATTTACCGATAAGCGGAATGGCCCGATCCCACTGATATTTGGGAACATCGAAGGGGCAAGCCATCATGCAATACCGGCAACCCATGCACTTGGCCGAGTCATACACCACCGGACCTTGAGGGCTCTTGGTGAGGGCCGCCACGGGACATACCGAAGCGCAGGTAGGCACCTCGCAGTGCATGCAGAGCTTCCGCATGAAGGTGCCCTCAAGGGGCTTTACCGTGGTCCAGGTGTAAGCGGTGGTCAGCTCCTCCACCTCACCCGGAAGATTATTTTGTTTCTTGCATCCCGATGAACAGGCCCCGCAGCCTACACAGCGGGTCGCATCGAAGAGAAGCCCCATGGTCATGCGGTCCTCCAAAGAGAGATACATTTTCCTAAAGCGACAAAGGCGTCGGAAATGATATGACATCCCTATCCTGCCAGAACTTGGCATCAAACAATAAAAAAAAG
Organism: Holophaga sp.; assembly: GCA_030691225.1. Taxonomy (GTDB): domain Bacteria; phylum Acidobacteriota; class Holophagae; order Holophagales; family Holophagaceae; genus JAYREN01. Next base: position 2,145 of record JAUYES010000654.1, read on the forward strand.
CTTTTTGAACCGTACTTAATTTCCCATCTTGCAATCTTTAAAAAAAAGACAGTCGCATCCAAGACTGGGTTGGATCATGCCGAAGAATGGAAGCCCTTCGGCTATTCTTCCTGAGTTGCAGGCCAACTCTGGAACCTCGAATGAAGAAGCTCATCGATCAGCGAACCGCGACTCGGGTGCCCCTTGGCTACCGAGTCAAGATCATGGCGGACGAAAAAGATATTCTTTGCCCCTCGGCCATCAACATCAGCATGAACGGCATCCTCGTCCGCGCCACGGAACGGCTTCCGATCGGAACCGGCTGCTACGTAATCATCTTCCTGCTCACGGCCGGCGATGATAACAAGATCCTGGCCTGGGGCGTGGTCGTGCGGGATGCGCCAGAAGGCATGGCCATCCGCTTTTCCCGAATCCTTGGCGAAAATGGAAAGGAGCGTCTGCGGGATTTGGTGTGCCTGAAATCCCCCGATCTGACCGAGGCCAAGCGGGAGTTTGAAGCCTTTGCGCGGCCCAAGGCCAAGCGGTGACTTTCGAATGACTTCTGCCGACCTCCCCTTGGAGGATCTCCTAGCCCACCTCGAATCGTTGCGGCGCAATCACAACCCCATCGCCGTAATCACGGGAACCGGCATGGAACTGAGTGCCTTCGTGTTGGACGTGGATCAAACCCACCGGCGCGTAGTTGTGGATATACCGCAGCTGCCACCTCGAGTGCTCAAGGTGGGCGATGCCGCTCGCATCGCTTTACCCTTGGCAGATCAGCGCTGGGAAGGAGCAACCCGGGTTCAGCTTCAGCCCAGCCGCACCCAATTCGGCCTAAGCCTACCGGGGGCCATCTCCCGTCGTGATCGACGAAACGCACCCCGAATTCCCGTGGCCCCGGAAGAAGGTTTGCGGGCCTTGATCCACCTTGACGCGAAAGGGCCAGCCCTCGCGGGGCCGATTCTCAACCTTTCGTCAGGCGGTTTTCGCTTCCTGGTGGAGCGCGCCCTCGACCTGGAAAGCCAAGCCCGCCTTGCTCCCAGGTCCCTGAATCTCGAACCGGGGCGCGGCTTGCACGCTGTGGAACTCACGGGGCTCCAAGAGGACGCGCTTGAATCTTCGGGGCTTCTTCGCGAGGTCGAAGAGGGCCCCAACGGGCTTTGCCTGAATATCCAATTCCGCGGGCTACTGCGGGCGGACCGAGCCTATCTTCAGCAATGGTCGGAAAGCCGTTGGACCGAACCGGCGCTACCGGAGCGTCCAGTTCTGGAGGCCTTGCCGGTGCCTTTGCCCCTTCTCTTGATCATGCCACCCAGCCCAGGCCGAGAAGCGCTGATCGGGCTCTTGGAACAATCGGGGCACGGACCTGTCAGCCCTGCGGAGAGTCTGGCCGAAGTGCGTCATATCGCCCATAGCGGAGCCCTTCGAGGTGCGGTCTTGGCAGCAGATCCCGAATTAAATGATTCCGGTAGCGCCATTTTGAGGATCCTGCGGGGCTCTCGCCCCTGGCCCATCCTCGCCTTAGCCCCGGCCCCCCTTGGCTCCGCCGCTGAGTTATCGAGGCCGCTTCGCAGTTCAGACCTGCTGGCCGCCCTTGATCACCAATTGATGCATCGCTAAACAAGGCATATGCCCTAGACTGGATGGATTGCTTCCAGAGGGAATCCATGGCCAGATCGCCACTCCTTTCTCTCCTGACCGCAGCGCTGGTTATCGGACCTTGTTTCTCCCAGACCTCGGAAGACACTGTGCTTCAAAAAGTGCTGGATCTTGGGCGGCGCGATAACCAAGTAATGCGGTGGAATGACATTACTTCTAACCGCTTCGGTGGCCGCTACACAGGTTCGGACGCCTACAACAACGCCACCGATTGGGCGCTGTGGCAGCTCAAGCAATGGGGCCTCAAGGCTTGGAAGGAAGAAGTGGGAGAGGTCGCCGTGGGCTTCAATCGCGGCCCCTGGTTCGGCAAGATGATCACCCCATCAGAAAAGGCCCTGTATTTCGGAACGCCATCCTGCACCGCCGGCACCAAGGGCGTGCAGCGTGGCCCCGTTGTGGTGCTACCGGAAGCTGTTACTGCCTTTGTGGCACTGATAACTACTGCACCCGGCGCCAAGAAGCCTGAGCCCGCCCAGGTGGCGGCGCTCGAGGACGCCGCGCTGGCCGCCATCCAACCCCTAAAAGCGCGCATCCAAGGCGCGTGGGTGCTCTGGCCAGGCCAGAACGAAGGCTTTGCCCGCGACGGCCGCAAGGACACCAAGATGTCCAAGGTGGTAAGCGCCCTGGCAGAGTGGGGGACCCTCGGCACCATCCAGAGCAGTAAGGAACCGCTGAAGATCATGGACGGCAGCGTCAAGAGCTGGGAAGACCTACCGGTGCTGCCCGATATCAAGCTGACGGAAAAACAGTTCCTGGAAATCAAAGAACTTGCCACCAAGGGCGAGAAGGTCGAACTCGAATTCGAGATCCGCAACTGGTTCAAGATGGGTCCGGTGAAATACCACAACGTCATTGCAGTGCTGGAAGGCAGCGAAAAACCCGACGAATTCGTGGTGATGGGCGGCCACTTCGATAGCTTCGATGGCGGCACCGGTGGGGTGGATGACGGCAACGGCTTCAGCACCGCCATGGAGGCCATTCGCCTGCTGGCCACCTCGGGCGCCAAGCCCAAACGCTCGGTGATGCTCACCCTTTTTGCCGCCGAAGAAATGGGCCTTGTGGGTTCCATCGCCCTACTCAAGGCCCACCCGGAGTGGCACAACAAGATTTCCGTGGCCACGGCCCGGGATGGCAGCCCCAGTGCGATCACCGGTTTCTCGGTAGCGCCCAGCTGGTACGCCGATTTCGAAAAGATCACGGCGCCCCTGAAGACTTACAACGCCAAGTTCCCCTTCGAGCTCAGGAAAAACGAATTCCCGAGCATGCGCCCTGAAAAGGCCGGCGGCACAGATATCACGGTCTTCTCCATGCATGGCATTCCCACCCTCGGGAGCGCCGGAAGCAATCCCTTGAACAACCACAATTACGGCCGTGACTGGCATACGCTCCTGGATACCTACAGCCAAGTAGTGCCCTTCACCGAGCACCAGCAGCACACCGCGGTCTGCCAGGCCGTGATGGCCTACGGTGTGGCCAACCTGGACCGCCTGCTCAGTCGGGATGGCCTTTTCCTACCCGATGGCCTCTACGCCGATTTCCAGACCACTCAGGGCCGCGTGATGACGACGCTGGATGCCGTTAACCTGCCCGCCCACACCCGCCACTTCGTGGCTCTGGCGGAAGCCAAGCTCCCCGGCATCCAGGCCCAGGTGGCCTTTACGCCCGGAGGTCCTCGCCCTACACCCAAGCCCGTTGGGAAAGTCACCGACACGGGGCGTCGCGGTGCCGAAGCCATCCTGGACTCCGAGGCGGCCCTGCCCCTGGCGGGCGTGATCCTGCCGCCAATGACCAACGCCGCCACAGAGAAGGGAACCAAAGGCACCCTAGGGCTGGGCAGCGGCAATCACTTCTTCCTGAGCCTTCCAGGAAAGAACCTTCCCGGAAAAACCACCCCCATCGGCAACGTCATCGCCGGTGCAGATACCTTGGCCAAGCTCAAGAAGGGCGATGAAATCCGCAGCGTCCGCATCCTCCGCGTGGGCGAGGCTGCCAAGGCGATCAAGATCGAGAGCCCCAGTAGCGAGGTACCCAAAAAGTAAGGCCGGTTTAGCTCCTGGGTGCCTGCTCCAAAAAACGCTATACCCAAACACTAAACACTTTGGGTATAATTGCGTTCATGTTAATTCCTATCGAAACCCAGACCCTGTTCTCTGAAACATTGGAGCGCGCGCGACTAGCCGATTTAGACCGCACCTTTGGCCACCTTGTTGGCAATTTTGGTCAAAAAACAGTTTCCGGTGGCGTCTTTTGGTATTTCAGAACCTCGGAGGGCCGCCAAGGACGTAAGGAATTCTTTGTAGGGCCTGACACGGATGCTATTCGCACCTTAATCGCCCAATACCAAATCCAAAAAGAAGAAGGAACCTCCACGCGGAAGCAACTCCAACGCATGGCGACCATGCTCACACACGGCGGCTGCATGGCCACGGATCATGTTTCTGCCCGTGTCGTAGAGGCATTGGCCACTGGCGGCATTTTTCGAATGGGTGGCGTGCTGGTAGGAACCCATGCCTATGTCGCACTGGGAAACCTGATGGGTGTTCGGTGGAAGAGCGCGATCCGAACCCAAGATCTCGATGTTGCAGCCTTTCGCACCATGGCGGTGGCCGTGCCCCAGCAAGAAACAGCAGATATTGGGGGAACCCTTGAAGCCCTGAATATGGGGTTCCTGCCCACACCGGGGTTGAATCCCAGGTCGCCCCACACCTCTTACCACATACGCGGCAAGGAGTTGAAGGTCGACCTTCTAACAACGGCTTCCCGGCGCGGTCCCTTTGCCCCTGTATTCATTCCCCGATTCAAGGCAGCAGCGCTCCCCATGCCTTACATGGATTTCCTTCTCGAAGACAACACCGAAGCCTTGATCCTCGCGGGTGATGCCGCCACCCTCGTCAAGGTCCCCGATCCTGCACGCTATGGCCTACACAAACTGCTTGTGGCAAGCGAGCGCCCCATCATCGAACAAACCAAGGTCATCAAAGACATTGCCCAGGTGTCCGAAGTCCTAGGCTTCCTGCTGGAGATGCGCCCTATTGATGTGGAAATCGCTTTTGCAAGACTCACCGAAAAGGGCCTCCACAAACGGGCTTTGGGGTCAGCTCAGCGTCATCTCCCAAAGGATTCCTCCGTTTTGCAGTTCCTCCTGGAACAGCCTGCCTAATCCTGTTCGCCCTCTTCGGGCTGGGCACGCCGCTCACCGCGCTGAGCCTGTTCTCGGGCCAGCTCCATGAGGTCCAGGGAGGTGTTGGCTTCGCCAAGCAAGTGCTTGCAGAAGTATTCGGCGCGCACCCAGTTGAAGTAATCGTTGGCGGCGCCGAAACCATGGCGAGCACCAGGAATAACCGTGGTGTCAAAAACAAGTTTGCTCACCTTGGCTGAAGTCCAGCGCGAGGCGAGTTCGTAGTTGGGGCGTGCCTTGGCCGGTTCCTGGGAAAGGGCTGGCAGGCAAAACCCCGTGGCCAGGGCCAGGGCGATTAAGGAGAGTCTGGGCATGGAATGCCCCTCACAGAGGTGCGGCACGCCGGGGCGAGCCACAGGATTGGGAGGAAATGGAATGGGTCCAGTCAACGCCCACGGCTTACATCAAAACACTATGCATACGCCCGGCATTCCAGACGGATCCCTTCGGTGGCCAAACTACCGTTTCTCGGCCTTTCCTGTTTCTATCCACACTGCTATGCTGCGCCTGCATCCATCCCTGAGGAGGGCATATGACCATTCGATTCGCAATCTGCCTCGCCGTAGGCGGGCTCATCTTGACGGCTCCCTTGATGGCCCAGACAAAGCCCAAGACCAAGGGACAAGAAGCTCAAGACCGCATGGACAAAAAGGTCGACAAATGGGCGCAGAAGCAGAAGGAAACCCAGCGGGACGGCAGCAGGTCCGAGGCCGAATCCCAGCGCAAGGAGAAAGAGGTCGACAAGCAAGCGGCACAGAAGAAGAAGGATAATGCCGAGGCCACCAAGAAGCTGGGCCCCAAGGCCAATGAGCCCTATGACGCTGGCAAGGATCAGACTTTGAAAAAGAATACGCCGCCACCAGCGAAGAAAAGGTAGTAGAGCCCGAAGAAGCTCCAGTGCGCGTGCCGAGAGGTGCGCGCACTTTGCGTTATTGCTTCCCATTCAAGCCAGCGAGCCACGTTTTTGGGAAGCAATGGAATGGGTCCAGTCAACGCATGCAGCTCACATCAAAACGCTCTGTACCTGCTGGCCAGTCACACCCAAAGCCAAAGGGCGCCATAAAAACCACGAATGTTAGAGTGGGGCATGGCCAAACCCACTGTTCCCCCCGAGATTCTTTTAGCCATCAGCGCCGCCAGCAAAAAGGGGAAAGAGCCCCTCAGCCCGAATGCTGGCAAGCGAAAGGAAGCAAGCCCCAAAAGCGGTGCAACCGAAATCCAGAGCATCCGTCCAGCACGGACCGCTATCGCCCATTCGCGTGGGGGCAATAAAGGGAAGTAAGGACGTGTGACAGCAGGGCGTCGCGCGGGGGATATGGCCTCCCAGACCGGCCACTTCCGGGAAGTGCTGTCGCCGAGGAAGATGCTCACAGCCCGATTGGTATCAGACCAGCCCGTACCACGCACCTCTGCCACTGCCGTGCTGTTTGAGATGGCCCTGCTCGACCAGGGCGCGGAAGTGCTGCTTCAGCGTATTTCGACTGGTGCCCGTCAACCGAATGGCATTGGCCATGGAGATTCGGCCATGCTCCCGGGCAAACTCCACAATTTTCAGCGACAGTTCCGGGATTACGGCCAGGACCAGCTTTTCCCGCTCTACCTTTTGGTTCAGACGCCGCACCTGCTCAACCAGCGACCGCAGGAAGAACAGCAGCCACGGTTGCCAGTTCGGGACTTCGGATCGGATGGTTCCCTGGGTCTGCCGGAGGGCAAGGTAGTAAGCTTCCTTGTTTTGCTCGATCACGCTTTCGAGTGAGGCGTAGGGCACAAAGGCGTAGCCAGCCTGCAGGAGTAGCAAGGTCGTGAGCACCCGGCTGAGCCGCCCGTTGCCGTCCTGGAAGGGGTGAATCTCGAGAAAAACCACTACCCATAAAGCAATGAGCAGCATCGGATGCAGTTGTGCGTTTTGCTTTTCCTCTTGAATCCAGGTCACCAGTTCAGTCATCAGCCGGGGCGTGTCGAAGGGCGTGGCGGTCTCAAACACGATGCCTACTTGAACGCGCTTTTCATCGAACGCCACAACGCTATTGGGTGCTGTTTTGTAGCTACCCCGATGCCGCTCATCCTTATCGCTGTAGACCAGCAGGTCTCGATGGAGTTGCTTGATATGGTTCTCGGTGAGGGTGATCTCCGGCCAGGAGGAGAAGATCAAATCCATCACCTCTGCGTAGCCAGCCACCTCCTGCTCGTCCCTGGTGGCGAAGCTCTTAATTTGGAGGTTTGACAACAGGCGCTCGACCTCTCGGTCAGACAGCTTGCTGCCTTCAATGCGGGTGGAGGAGCCAATGCTTTCGATCGTAGCCACTCGCCGCAGGGCCAAGAGACGATCTGGGGCTAGGGTCCCCAATGCCCTCCAGGCGCCCTTGAATTCATCAATCTGAGAGATCAGTCCCAAGATCTCTGGGGTGATCTGGATGGAGTCGGATCTGATCATGGGGCCAATCCTACACCCATTAACACCCATTAACCAAATCACTACCCAATTAGACCCAATTATCGATTCCGAATCAGCAAGGCCTGACCTACATTGAACTCATCACTTCGAGGTGAAGTGGCTGATCTTCGAAAGACTGGATGAACGCGAAAACACCCCGTCAGCACTGGGCTTCAGGGGTGTTGCTTGGTGGTCCCTCCCGGGCTCGAACCGGGGACCCTCTGATTAAGAGTCAGATGCTCTAACCAACTGAGCTAAGGAACCGCGGGTGTAAAACCCGGAACCCTAAGTCTACCGGGGGGAGCGGAATTCGCAAGCCGAAAATCCCATCACAGGCCTGCCTCTTCGACCCAAATCACCTCGCAGGAACCATCTCCGGTGTCTTGCCGGGAGAGTGAACTGGTCCACCGGAAACCATCCGGGCCTTCGATTTGCACCAGATGACCGCGAAGGCGAACCACCTGCCCTTCCCGAAACCCCAGCAAGGCACGCTTCACCCGCGCGTTGGCCGGAATCATGTGCATGTTGGCGCTATGGGCGCTGATCTGGTCCATGGGGATCGGCAGCGTGGATACGCGCCAGTGGTACCAGCGATTGCTCTGGGAGATATCGATGCGATCCAACACGGAGGAATCCGACATGGGCCCCCAGCCAAGGGCGAAATCGATGGGGCTCAGTTCGGCACTGGGATCCCACCGGTAGCGCTCCTTGGCGAGAATGCGCGCACGGAGTTCGAAGGTTGCGAGCGATACCAATCGATAATCCTTGAAGCGCCACGCGCCGCCTTCTCCGGGTGGGCCTTGAAGCGGCGCATCGGGAGCAAGAATCCCAGCGGGCGGATCAAGGGGGCGGTCCAGCCAGGCACTGACACCCCAGCCCCCGAGG
>JAUYES010000658.1 GCA_030691225.1 Holophaga sp.
ATCGGCCACATGGTAGACGGCGCCCCGATTCAGAGTTGAGGGCAGTTCTGTGAAGGCGTTGGTCCAGTCCGATCCATTGTTGGCACCTGTGGCGCTTTGCCGCACATGGAACACATTCCCCACCGGGTTTACCGTCACTTGCGCGGATCGCGTAACAGGTCCTGAAGCGTTGGTGGCAGTAAGTGTGTAGGTGGTGGTGGCCGAAGGCGTCACGACGCGGCTGCTGCCCGTCACGGTGCCCACACCGTTATTGATACTCAGGCTGGTGGCGCCGGTGACGGTCCACGCCAAGGTGCTGCTGCCACCGGCGGTGATGGTGGTGGGTGAAGCAGTAAAGGCCGAGATCACTGGCGTAGTAGCCACGGCGCTGGTTGTGGCAGTCACGGGGCTGCTCTTGGCGCTGGCGTTTCCCGCGGCGTCGAAGGCGACCACGGTGTAGGTGTAGGGCGTGCTGGCAGTGAGGCCGGTATCTGTATAGGTGGTGCCGGTGGTCAGGGCGGCGATGGGAGCGGTGGCCGTGCCGCGATACACGCGGTAGCCGGTGACGGCGACGTTATCGGTGGCAGCGGTCCAGGTGAGTGTGAGGCCAGTGGCGGTGATGGTGCTGGCGGCAAGGCCCGTGGGGATGCTGGGGGCAGTGGTGTCAGGCGTTACCGGCGTCACCGTGACCGTCACCGTGACCGTCGCCGTGGCGGTGCTGCTGCCGGTGGCGTTGGTGGCGGTAAGGGTGTAGGTGAGGGTCGATGTGGGGCTCACCGTTTGGCTGCTGCCCGTCACCGCGCCAACATTCTGGTTGATGGCCAGGCTGGTGTGGCCCGACACGCTCCAACTCAGTGTGCTGCTTTGGCCTGCTGTGATGGCGGCCGGTGCGGCGGCAAAGGAGGCGATCACTGGAACCGTGGGAGTTGGTGGTGGGGGCGCTGCGGCCTTATCGCCCCCGCAGGCGAGCGTTGCCAGAAGCGCAAGGCCGAGGCTCAAGGGCAATACCCGGTGCAGGAAGCGGCGGGTTGGGCTTTCAGTGGTTGGGTTCATGTCGTGCCTCGAAAAAAAAGTATTCTTTACTGATTTCCGGGAAAGCGCTTGTGGTGAAAACGTGTGTTTGAGCCAAGCCGAAGGCATCAGGCATCAATCAAGACCCGTGGGTTGCAGGTTGAAGAAAAAACAGCAACGCTGAGGCGCGGAGAAAAGCAGAGGGTCGCTGAGATAGCGCGTGCGGAAGGTGTGGGCACATCTTCCTCCGCGATCCTCCGTCTTTTCTCCGCGCCTCTGCGTTGAGCTTTTTGCTCCGAAAAGCCACAACGAAATGGGTACAGCCATCGCCACCTCGCACGTTCGATTTGCACCTAAGCGCGAATCACAGTGGCCTGAACGACAGCCAACCAACCTATCAATGGGCGTTTCTATTGGCTTTGCCAGGCTCCGTTGGCCCTTTTGCATCGGTGTCCATCGGTGGCCCATTTGGATACTTCACGGCTTGAACGCATAAGCCCCCATATCCCACGTGGTACCGGTGCCCCGCGTATTGCCTACCAGATCCATGGCCCAATCGAAATCGTGAAAGAGGGCGCGCACTTCTGCCGGTAGTTGCGTGGTGAGGTTAATTCCGGCATTCCGGGCTGGGCTGGTGGATAGCAAATTCAGGTCTAGGACAACGGCATTGACGAAGATCTTGCTGAGATCGGTTTCGATTTTCTCGCCCGCACTCAGGCGCCAGCCTTGGCGCTCCTGCTGTCGCCAGGAAAGGCCCGTGTAGAGGTTGTGGGAAATGACGTTCTGCAGGTAGATATCGGCGCCGTCGGCGATGTTGTTGTGGATGATCAGTTTCAGTGGGTCCGCTGTGTGGTTGCTGATGCCGATGGCGTGATTGTTCTCGCTGTTCAGGATTGTGTTGTTGGTGATCACGTGGTAACCGGTGCCGCCGTCACCGTTTTCGCGCAGCACGGAGGAACCCACTTCAACGCCGTTCTTCAGCAGACTGTGGATCAGGTTGTTGTGGATCACCAGGTTGCCATCCTGTTCGAAGGTCAGCACCTCGGCGCCACCGTAGAGCCGGTTGTGGGCGATCAGCACATCGCTGCTGGTAAAGACGCTGGCCGGATTGCCATGGGTGCCGCTGCATTCCCGTATGAGGTTCCGCAGGATGCGGGCGCGGTTGACCCCCATGAACCAAAGGCCCTTGTAGCCGACTGTCTCGATGGTGTTGTCCTGGATCAGGATGTCATTGGTGCCGATCAGTAGGCCGGAGTTGCGCTGGCAGTGGTGGATCCAATTGTTCTCAATGGTCACAGCATTGGTGTAATTGAGCTGGATGCTCCCCTTGCGACCATTCTTGGTGCGTACCCAGCGGATCTCGTTATTGCGGACGACCAACCCACTGCCGCGGGTGGCGATGAAGTCATCGGTGATGGCATTGGCGCTGGTGTCAGAGGTGTTGTTTTGCAGGATGAAACCTTCCAGCACCAAGTGACTGCGGCCATGGGTGTTGATACCAAACGCCCGGGTGCTGACCGATAACTGCGGTGCTTGACCCGCATGAACGGGCCAATAGTAGAGGCGGTGATTGACTTCATCCACCACGTATTCACCCGCGCGGTCGAGCAAGCGAAGGTGGTTGACCAAGCTGAAGTACTGGTTGCGATCACCATAGAGTGCAATGCTCTCCAGCGTGTCGAAGCGGATGGTGGAGGTGGTGGGGTCAAACCCGGTGACCGGACGGATGGTGATCACGTTGGGGTTCACCCAGATCTGCACATGGGCTCCAGTCCAAGCCTGGGCACTGCTCTGATTGAGCACTACCGGATCCGTGATACTGGTCAGGGTGATGTTGGCAGGCGTAACAGGCCAATACTCGCGATAGCGGTCGTCCCAGAAAGGATTGCTCAGGTTCGGTCCCTGGGCCAAATAGATGCGCTCACCCTGGTCGAAGAACTGCCCGAAAGGCGATAGTGTGCCGACATAGTCGAGGTAAAAAATACTATTCCAATCTGGATTACCCCCCGCTTCCGCGGCATTGGCGCAACGCTGCCAAGTTCCGGCCATGGGTTCGCTGCCGTCGATGATGGCTTTGCCGCTACCCCAACCCTCGCCGCGAAAGGTAATGGGGCTACCCGCCGCGCCGGAGACGCGGATATCGATCTGGCCGCGATAGACCACACCGCCCTTGAACTGCACCACATCCCCCGGCCCCAATACCACAGCCCTGGGATTAGCCGTGGCGGCGGCATCCCCTGGTGCGTGCTTCCAGGGAAGCGCGGTGGTCAAGCCGGAATTGGTATCACTTCCCGTTTCAAAATCGATGTGGTAAGTCGTGCCGAACCCAGCCGGATTAACGGTCACCGTGGCTTGCCGGGTCGCAGACCCCAACGCATTAGTCGTCGTCAGGGTGTAGGTGGTGGTGACCGTGGGCGTCACGACCTTGCTAGTGCCCGTTACCGTTTCGCCGTTTAGGCTCAGGCTGGCCGCGCCGGTAACGGTCCATGCCAGCGTGCTGCTGCCACCGGCGGTGATGGTGGTGGGTGAGGCCGTGAAGGCCGAGATCACCGGCGTGGTGGGCACGGTGTTGGCGGTGGTGACATTCACCACCGAGGTTTTTGCACTGGCGTTCCCCGCCGCATCGATGGCATCCACGGCATATGTGTAGGCGGTGCTGGCGGTGAGGCCCGTGTCGGCAAAGGTGACGCCGCTGGGCACCGTGGCGATGGGCGTGACCGCTGCATTGCGATACACACGGTAGCCCGCAACCGCCACGTTATCGGTGGAAGCAGTCCAAGAAAGCGTCAGGCCCGTGGCCGTGACGGCGCTGGCGGTTAGGCCCGTGGGCACCGAAGGCGCCTGGGTATCCGCCACCACGGGGGGCACCGGTGGCGCGGCGGCTTTGTCTCCGCCGCAGGCGAGGGTGGCGATTACGAGGCAGGCGAGGCCAATGGGGCGTAGCCAAGGGAGGCAACGGCTGGCGAAAGCTTGGGCAGTGCTGATCATGGAAGACCTCATGGGAAAGTCGGATGTGGGGCTACGGAACCAACTCGAACGGTCCGATGGCCCAAGGTCCGTCCGTTGGTCGGGGTTTGCCGTCGTAATCCACGCGGATATTCATGCCGAAGGTGTCTTGGAAAAGCTGATACACCGCTGCCACAGCGCCTTTACCAAGGGCTGGCGATCCGGCCTGCAAATGGAAATCCTTGGTGGTGGCATTCACAAAGCGCGGATCGCCTTCCAGGCAACTTGCTCCTTTGCCGCTGGCGGCTTGCCATTGGGCAAGGGTCCTAGATCCTCCACCCCAGGTGATATTGGCGTTTCCGTTGGGTTGGTGAAAGAGATTGCGGTTGATCTCGGCGAGCTGCTGCTGGTTGGTGCTTTCCACTCGCACGTGATAACCACCGCTAGTCATGGTGGAGATGATGTTGTCCTCGAAGACCAGCTGTGCATTATTTTGCACACCCCAGTCGATGCCTAGATCGGTGTTGTATATGGTGTTGCCGATCAGGGCCACCAGGTGGCAACCCCAGGTCTGGAAGGCCTTGGCGTTGTGGGTGGCGTTCTTGATGTCGTGGATGATGTTGCCAATGAAGTAGACGGGATGTTCCTGGTCACCCCCCACCGAGATGGCGCATCCGGTGGCATTGTAGATTTCGTTGAATAAGAACCAGACATTTCGCGGCGAATAGGTTGGGCCGTAATGCACCACGATGGCTCCGCCACCGCCTCCTCCGTTGCCTAATGAGAGTCCCTTGAAGTCGTACATCTTGTTTTGAGAAACGATGATGTTTTCCACTTCCTTGAGATCCACGGCGTTCTCGCCGGTCTCATGCATCAAGTTGCGGCCGAAGTAATAGTTGGAGGCCGTATATTGCACCCCATGGCCACCCCCAACGCAGTCGCCTTTGGATTGGTAGATATCGCTATCCAGCACCCACACCCGGGTGGTTCTTTGGGTGCAATAAACCCCCACGGTGTCATCCTCGGGAAAGGATGGTCCATTGGGGTCAAAATCGGCCACCTTCATGTCGTTGTCGTAGAACACGAGGTTATGGACCTGGGTATTTGGGAGGTAGCTGACGCCCCCAAGGCTGCCTAGCACCTTGCAATGCCGGAAGGCCACATGGTGGGCTTCATCGGTGGCCTGAACAATCCTGGAGGTGATGCGCATTTCTTTCGTGAGGTTTTCCCAAATCATGTGATGGCCACGCAGCAGCCATTCCCCTCCGCGCAGGATCGGCTTGGAGTTTCCGCCCACACCACGCACAAATAGTGGTTTCTCTACGCTGCCGGTGTAGCGAACCTGGCTTTGGCCGGACAGGAGGTATGGCCCGCCATGCACTTCGATGACGGCGCCGGGCTCGGTTGTGGTTCCGGCCAGTACGGGGAAGGTGAGCCGGGGCTTGTCGGCGGTGCCATAGGGATTGTTGGTATCCGTGGCCGCCGCATGGGTGTTATCCACATAGTGGGTGTAGGGGCCGTTGCCCGCATCCTTGTAAGGCCCAGGTGTGCCGTTGTAGGAGTAGGTCTGTCCCGCGTACATGGTGTGGCTTTCCTCAATGCCGAATTCCGGCTTGGGGATGCCGATGGGCGGAAGGTAGGGCGTGGCCACGGGGGCCAGCACTTCCAGTGCCACCGTGGAGATGCTGCTCACATTCCCCTGGGGATCCCGCACCCGGAAGGTGAAGGGGTCTGCGCCCACGAACCCAATATTTGGTGTGTAGCGAAGGGCGTTGGTGCGTACGGTCTGGGTGGCGAGCTGCGGCGAGGGCTCCAGGAAGTAGGTGCCGTGCTGCGGACCCTGCACGATCTCGAAGGTCAGCTGATCCGAATCGGCGGCATAGGCGTGGAGCGTGATGGAGAATTGGTGCGGGCTGTTGTGAATACGAACGGCTTTGCTGTAGGTGAGTGGATCCGCAACCTGAGCCGTGGTGGTTACATTCAGGGCGGTGCTCTTGGGGCTAGCGTTCCCGCCAGCGTCGATGGCATCCACGGCGTAGCTGTAGGCGGTGCTCGCGGTGAGGCCGGTGTCCGTGAAGGCGGTGCCGGTCACAGTGGCGATGGGAGCGGTTGCCGTGCCGCGGTACACGCGGTAGCCCGTGACGGCCACGTTATCCGTGGAAGCAGTCCAGGAAAGCGTTACCCCGGTGGCGCTGAGGTTGGTGGCCGCTAGGTTCGTGGGCGCGCTGGGTGGTGTGGTGTCGGTGGTTCCCGTCGTCACGGTCACGGTGGCCGTGGCGGTGCTATTCCCTGCGGTGGCCGTGGCGGTGCTATTCCCTGCGGTGTTGGTGGCGGTCAGGGTGTAGAGGGTGGTGGCCGTGGGCGTCACGACCCGGCTGGTGCCCGTTACAGTGCCTACGGCCGTGCCCACCGTGTTGCCGATGCTCAGGCTTGTGGCGCCGGTGACGGTCCACGCCAGTGTGCTGCTGCCACCGGTGGTGATGGTGGTGGGTGAAGCCGTGAAGGCCGATATCACCGGCGTGGTGGGCACGGTGTTGGCGGTGGTGACATTCACCACCGAGGTTTTTGCACTGGCGTTCCCCGCCGCATCGATGGCATCCACGGCATATGTGTAGGGGGTGTTCGCAGTGAGGCCGGTGTCGGCAAAGGTGACGCCGCTGGGCACGGTGGCGATGGGCGTTGCCGCCGCGTTGCGATAAACGCGGTAGCCCGTGACGGCCGCGTTATCGCTGGAAGCAGTCCAAGAAAGCGTCAGGCCCGTGGCCGTGATGGCGCTGGCGGTTAGGCCGCTGGGCACTGAAGGTGCCTGCGTATCCACCACTACGGGGGGCACCAGTGGCGCGGCGGCTTTGTCGCCCCCGCAGGCCATCAGCAGTGCCAAGCCGATTTCAGCTAGCAACCCTCGACCCGTTTTTAAACGCCTTCTTTCCTGCTGCATGGTGCTCCTCCGAACCGTCACGGCGGTGGTTGCACCCACTATCGAATTTTTGGAAGGGGCAGAGGTGTCATCCAATCAATTGGGACGTGTCGAGCAAAAAAATATTTTTTAACAAGGGCGGCGAAAATTAGATAAAAAAAGGAAAAGAAGGACTTAGGCAATGGAGATGGAAGTGGATATGGTGAACCCGCAGTCCAAAAAAGGATCAATAAATGGTTACGTCCCGAATAATTATGTGGGACGTAACTATTTATTAAAAATTTCTAAAATATTGAAAATAAACATGATATCGCAAAATGTTCTCATATGAATGAAAAACACTCATGTTCGTTTATTCGCGAGAGGTGATCGCTTCAGGCATGCCTGCGAGAAAACGCTGTTCGACGCTTGGTCGCATTCTAAACATAGTTATAAAATGGTTTGATTGTTTTTTACCAAATGATGTGGGGGACTTTTTCTGAAAAGGCCAACAGAATTGGGAATTCTGGATGGTCCAATGGCGTATTGAATCCCAAAAAACCATGGTGGTAAGGGGCCTGGAGGGGGATTTTGGTGCCAACTCATGGCATCATTGCCATAATCAATCGCCTTTGCACAAGGAGCAGATCTTTGCGTTTTATCCACTCCATTTGGATCGCAATGTTCTTTCTTGTCCCCTGTCCCTTGGTGATGGCAAGGCAAGCCCAGGAGATACCTTTAGGGTTGGATTCGCTCAAGGGTCGGGCGCGCCTGAGCGCACTGCTAGATGTCACGGTGCAATCGGACGGGCCGGGGCCTACGAAAGAGCGTCTAGCCCAGGCTAAGGAAGCCTCTGTTCTCGCTCGTGATCTCGGCGACCCCTTGGCTCAGGCTCGGGCCATGAGCCAGCTTGGCTATTGGCAATATCGAGATGCAGATTATCCAGGGTCCTTGGAAACGTATTTTCAAACCCGTGAACTGTGCACCAAGATTCAGGATCGATCAGGCGCATCGCTCATGGAAGAGCAAATTGGTCACACGTTTCTCTATTGCTATGCGGATTACAACAATGCTTTGAAATATTATTTAGAAGCCTTTGAGACAGCCAAGATCGCCAACGATTCCAATCGTATTGTCAAGACGATGTCTTTCATCGGTGATGTTTATTCCCAAAAGGGAGAATTTCAGACGGCGACTTCCTATTTTACCAAGGCGCTTGCTATTTGCGAGAATCCAGGGGCTCCACCGCGTGGTAATAGTATTGCTCAAATGGATGAAAATGCTGAGTATAGTCTCAAAATGGCTCAGGGT
>JAUYES010000659.1 GCA_030691225.1 Holophaga sp.
AACCCGACCGAGGCCATGTTTCAAAACCTCGTAGAGCAACTCAGCGAAGGCATTTTGGCGGTGGACCGAGCTGGAGTCATTACTTACTTGAACCCATGGATGGCTCAGCTTCTGGGTCGCACCTTCGAGGAATTGCAGGGAAAACCTTTCGTAGAGTTATTGAATCCCAGTGCCCGTCCCTTTTTTCTGGAGCGCAGAAGGATCCGGGAGGCCGGAATCAGTGAGAACTACGAAATAGCCGTTCCCCATAAAGAGGGACATTCGCTTCTTTTTTCGGTTTCGGCAACCCCCATCAAGGACTCCGATGGACAGATGATTGGCGCCTATGCCGTGTTTCGGGATATCACAGCTGACCGTGAAATCGAATTGGCCCTGAAGGAAAGTGAAGCTAAATTTCGGAATGTGTTTGAGAACATTCAGGACACGTTCTACCGCACCGATAAACAAGGGCGGATGATCCTTCTCAGTCCCTCTGGAGCGAAAACGCTCGGGTACGATTCTGTTGATGAGTTGCTGGGGAAATCGATTCCTGAGGCGATGTATCTATCACCAGCCGATCACGCCCGGTTTATGGAGGCACTTTCGGAGAACGGATTTGTCACCAATTTCGAAGAGACGCTTCGAAAAAAGGACGGAAGCCCCGTAATAATCTCCGCCAGCAGCCACTATTACCGAGATGAGGCGGGCGAGATCCTGGGTGTAGAAGGCATCTTTTTCGATATTACGGAGCGGAAAATTGGCGAGCAGGCCTTGCGGGAAAAGGAGGCCATGTATCGCCGGATTGTCGACAATATCCGCGACATCATTGTTTCCTACGCTCCCGATGGAACCCTGCTTTTCGTCAGTGAAAGCTCACGCAGCCTTGGATATGAGCCTGATTTCGGCATGGGGAAAAGTATCTTTGAGTTTGTCCATCCCGAGGATCAAGCGGCAGTGGTCGCAGGCTTTCAATCCACCATTCAAGGAATTCCACATGACCGCTTGGAATGTCGATTGCTTCATCAGGATGGTCATTACGAATGGTACGAAGAATATAGCGAGGCCCTGATTGTTGACGGATTGGTGACGCAGGTCAATGGCGTAATTCGTAATATTCAGGACCGAAAAATCGCTGAAGAAGCCCTTCGGGAGCGGGAGGAGATGTATCGGGCCTTGGTGGAGCATAGCCACGACGGGATTTTCATCATTCGGGGCGACCGATTTCTTTTCGTTAATGCCAGAGCCACCGGGATTGTTGGTTACACAGTGGAGGAACTCTATGGCATGAACTTGTGGGACCTTGTCCATCCCGAAGAGCGAGCGCGGGTTCAGGAAAACGCTGCCCGTCGCGTGCGTGGGGAGGATATATCTCCGCGCTACAACGCGCGGATTGTGCACAAAAGTGGCGCGGTGCTTTTTGCGGAATTGAGCCTTAGCCGGGTTCCCTTCGCCGGGCAGTGGGCAGTCCTCGGGACCCTGCGCGATATAACTCAGCGCCTGGAATCCGAGGCCGCCCTGAAACATAGCGAAGAACGCTATCGCTTGCTGGTGGAAAACCAGGGTGAAGGGGTTGGCTACGTTGACGAGGAGGAGCGAATCCTGTTTGTGAACCGTGCTGCTGAGGAGATCCTAGGTCGGTCCCGGGATGAACTTCTGGGCTGCTCCCTTTCCGCATTCACGGACCCTGGGGGATTTCAGAAGGTTCAGCGCGAAACCG
>JAUYES010000669.1 GCA_030691225.1 Holophaga sp.
GAAGAGCCTTGCGGGCACGATCCATGCCCTTAAGGCGGAGAGGAGCGAAGGTATCTCGGTCGGCCTGCATCTGAGCCAGGGTCATCAAGCGAAGCGTGCGCCCGGGGTGCCCTACGGTGAAGGTCATATCGGAATAGGCGGCTCCCTGCTTGGCCCACTTCAGGTAATGCGGAGCCTTGTAGGGTTTGCCATTTTCATAAATACGGAAAAGGGCGAAATCAAGGTCGTGGCGAGGCCAGGTGAAGTTGTCCCATTCCTTGCCGAAGGCGGCCACGTCGTATTCGGGCGCCATAACGAGGCGAACATCCTCGTGCTTCTTGTAGCGATAGATCCAGAGCTGACCGCCCTGGTAGAGCGTTACCGGCTCACAAGCCAGTTTGGTGCGTTCATTTTGGTCCTTCACCAGCTTGTCGAAGGCTTCACGACGGGCGGTCGCCGCCTGCTGTTCGGTCATCTCCGGAGTGACGGCCTTGGCCACCTCGGCGGTGACGTTCTCCATTTCCAACAACGTGAACATGGAAAGGCCTGGAACCTTGATTTCCTGAGCGCGGTTCTTAGCCACAAAACCGTTCTTCACATAGTCGTGATCCTTGGTGGAAACCTGCTGGATGGCGCCATGCCCCATGTGGTGATTGGTGAGCACCAAGCCATCCGCGCTCACGAAGGAAGCGCTGCCGCCCGACATCCGCAGGGCGGAAAGGCGCACATGGTCCAACCATTCCTGCGTGGGTTCGAAGTTGTACTTCGCCTTCATCTGCTTGATGGGCAGATTGTCGAAGGTCCACATGCCTTCGTCGGCACGAGCGGAAACGGCAATTAACAGGGCAAGAGAACTCAGAGCTAGAGTCCGGATGGAAACATGCATGGATGCAACTCCTTGGTGCATCGATTTACGATGCTTGTTTTCAGAATACCCTCATCAGGCGATTTTCCCCTGGGGGATATAGGGCAAACTATGACCAGCTACGCGCAAAAGAGCCTGTTTTCATGGCGGTAAAGCTATTGAGCGGCTCTACCTCAAATATTCGAAGACCCTGAAATCTATACAAGAAGTCTTTCTCCTTCCCGAATAGCCGAAGGGGTC
>JAUYES010000308.1 GCA_030691225.1 Holophaga sp.
ACTTTCGACCACGGAGTGAGCGAACCCAAGGCTTTGGGCGCGCTAGAAAAGCTATTCGCCAGTGCAGGCGAAGTGATACCCAACCAAATTCCGGTACGTTCGGCCGTGGATCGTTTGGTGAATGAATTTCAGGCGGTGCCTGAAATTCAGAACACAGATAATGGCCTGCTGATCAAGGAAGCCATCGTGGATTCGAATCGCGCCGCACGAACACTCGCGGGCGTTTCAGGCTGGCAAAATGATGACCAAGTGCTAGCAAAGGTCGTAATTGCTGGACTGCCGGCCAATGGATTTGCGCTGGTCGTCGCTAGGTATTCGCCCCAGCAGTGGAAGGAACTTCGCACAGCATTGACTTCCGAAATGAGGCCACGATGACCCCACACCTAACTGCCAAGCGTTTTTCAAATATTATCAATCACTGTTCATCGCTATTACTGGTGATTGGATTTACCACGAGCCTTTCCATTTCGCTGCATTCCCAAGCAACACCAACGCCTTCCACCCCTCCGCCCTTCACCGTGGAAGAAGTGGGCATCAATGAGCGTCTGGGCCAGCTGGCCGCACTCGATGGCATGCTCAAGGATGAAGATGGAAAAAGCGTTTCACTCCGCACCCTCATCAACAAACCCACCATCCTGACCCTGAACTATTTCCGCTGTGCGGGGATCTGCACACCCCAACTCAATGGGGTGGTGGATGTGCTCAACAAAACCCAAGCGGAGCCTGGCAAGGATTTTCAGGTCATCACGGTCAGCTTCGATGAACGTGATACTTCCGAAATCGCCGCCCAGAAACGCACCAACTATCTGCGCGAAATCACACGCCCCTTCCCGCCTACGGCCTGGCGATTCCTTACGGGTGATGCTGCCACGACTCGGGCCATTGCCGATTCTGTCGGCTTCAAGTTCAAGAAGCAGGGCGATGATTTCATTCACGCCGGGGCCATCATGTTCTTGAGCCCCAAAGGTGAAGTGACGAGGTACATGTATGGCGTAACCTACCTGCCTGCGGACCTACAACTGGCAGCGCAGGAAGCCGCCCGCAGCGAGGCTCGTCCCACCATCAACAAATGGCTGAAGATCTGTTTCAGCTACGATCCCGAAGGGCGCCGCTACGTGATCAACTTCACCCGGATCGGAGCTTTCATTGTCCTGGGTGGAGCGTTGACGTTCTTACTGGTGCTCTTACGCAAGGGACGTCGGACCAAGTCTGAATCGAAGGAGAAGGCATGACGGCTCAACCCAGCTTCCTGGAGAATACCGACGGCCGCACAGGCATTCTGGCCTGGATCACCTCCACGGATCACAAGCGCGTCGGCCTTCTCTACCTTTATTCCATGATCACCTTCTTCTTTGTCGGCGTCGGCATTGGCGTGGTCATGCGCCTGGTTCAGCTCACCTCTTTCCAACATCTTGTTACCGCGCAGACCTACAACGCCCTGTTCACGCTGCACGGCGTGATCATGATTTTCCTCTTCGTGGTGCCAGGACTCCCGGCGGTGTTCGGGAATTTCTTCTTGCCCATCCTCATCGGGGCCAAGGATGTGGCCTTCCCCCGCCTAAATCTGGCCTCATGGTATTTCTTTATGATCGGCGCCATCCTAGCCATCCTCTCGCTCTTCACGGGTGGTGGGGCGCCGGATACGGGCTGGACCTTCTATGCCCCTTTCAGCATTAAGACCGGCACCAACATTAGCCTGGCGGTCTTTGGCGCCTTTATCCTCGGTTTCTCCTCGATGCTCACCGGCATCAACTTCATCACGACGATCCATCGCCTCCGTGCGCCAGGGATGACGTGGTTCCGTATGCCCCTCATGAGCTGGGCACTGTACTCCACCTCATGGATTCAGCTTTTAGCCACTCCAATCTTGGCCATCACGCTGGTGCTGGTGATTCTGGAACGCTTCTTCGGCATCGGCATTTTCGATCCCGCCAAGGGTGGCGATCCGCTGCTCTACCAGCATCTGTTTTGGATCTATTCCCATCCGGCGGTCTACATCATGATCCTTCCGGCCATGGGCGCCATTTCCGAAATTCTACCCACCTTCTGCAAACGTCCGATCTTCGGCTACAAGGCCATTGCCTATTCCAGCATGAGCATTGCCGGCGTCGGCAGCCTCGTCTGGGCTCACCATATGTTCACGAGTGGCATGAGCAATGTAGCCCAGGTGCTCTTTTCACTGCTCACCATGATCGTGGCCGTGCCTAGTGCCATCAAGGTCTTCAACTGGGTGAGCACCCTCTACAAAGGTGCCATTGATTTCCAGCCACCTCTATTCTTCGCGCTCAGTTTCATCTTCCTGTTCTGCATTGGCGGCCTCACGGGCGTAATGCAGGGAGCACTGGCCATCAATATCCACATCCACGACACCTACTTCATCGTGGGCCACTTCCACTATGTAATGTTCGGCGGCACGGGCTTCGCGTTCTTCGCGGCACTGCTCTACTGGTTCCCCAAGATGTTCGGCAAGATGTACAACAAGAAGGCCATCTACGCTTCGTGGTTCCCC
>JAUYES010000674.1 GCA_030691225.1 Holophaga sp.
GATGCTGGACCCGCGCTCGTGGTTGATACGCCGTTGGATGTTCCTCCTCTGAAAGAAAACATCGATTACGACACCTTCGCCAAGACCGATCTGCGTGTGGGTTTGATCCTGGAAGCCGAGGAAGTGCCCAAGAGCAAAAAACTCATCAAGATGAAGGTGGACCTGGGTTTTGAACAGCGCACCATTCTGGGTGGAATCAAAGAAGCCTACGCTCCAGCGGATTTGGTGGGTCGTCTCGTCGTGGTGGTTGCCAACCTGGCGCCCCGGGCCATGATGGGCATCGAGAGTCATGGGATGCTGCTCTGTGCCAGCGATAACGCCAGCAAGCCCTACTTGATTGCCCCGCCCGCGGATGCGAAGCCGGGCTTCAACGTGAGGTGAGAAAGCCCGTTTGGTCCCTTGAGCTAATTCGGGATACCAATGCCCCGATCGAGGCGGTGACGCGGGTGCTCGCCGAGGGAGGTGCCTTCCACCGTTGGCACCCTCGGCTAAAGGTCGTCGAGGTGCGTATCACAACCCCTGACTCGCTGTCCTTCAGCGCGGATTACACCATTCGGCCTTGCCTTGGTGTCGAAGAGCAGGGCTCCTTTATGGTGCGCCCCGAAGGTGATCGCCTGGTACTAACGCATCAGGCCAAGTTCAAGGGCTGGCCCGTATTGATTCTGATGGGATGGTGGCGCCTCCGTTCGCATCGAATGTGGGAACGTCTTGTGGAGACGCGTTGAATTTATACACCTGGAATGTGAATTGCTTTAGGGAGGTGTTGAAAAAGGGCTTCATGGATTGGCTGGAAATTGCCGATCCGGATGTCCTTTCGCTCCAAGAAATTCGCAGCGAGTGGGAAGAGATCGACTTGGGGGTCCGCCGCCAGTTGGAGAGCGCGTACGAAATCAGTTGGTTTCCTGCTCGTAGCAAGAAGGGCTACTCCGGGGCCGCAACCCTAAGCAAAAAGGAATTGGGTTTCACTCACGCACAGGGGCTTGGCATCGAGGCCTTTGACCAAGAGGGCCGAGTGCTTCAAAGCACCCTGGGGGATTTGGTTTTTATCGGAGGCTATTTCCCCAATGCTTCCACAGGGCTCGTTCGTTTGGACTACAAAAGATCCTTTGCGCGCCATCTTGCAGACCATGTGCAGGCTCTTCACGCGAAGGGCAAACGGGTCATTCTCACCGGCGATATGAATGTGGCGCCAGAGGCCATCGATCTCGCCCGCCCGAAGGACAACCGCATGAATCCTGGTTTTACGGATGAGGAGCGCGAAGACTTCAGGCTCTACTTGGCCGCGGGATTGCACGATGTGGTGCGCGAGCGTAATCCCGAAACGCCCGGACTCTACACTTGGTGGACCCAGCCGGGTGATGACAGAGCCAAGAATGTCGGCTGGAGAATCGACCATTTCCTCGTGAGCGCAGAACTGTTGGATCGGGTTGAAGATGTGGAGATCCACAGCGAGGTGATGGGTTCCGACCACTGCCCGGTGAGCTTAAGGCTGGCCTGAACCAAAAAACGAGGGCCCATCTGGACCCTCGTTTTCGGTGAAAAAGGTTGGCCTACTTGATGTTTTTGAGTTCGGGTGCCTTCAGCATTTCCTTCACTTCCCCAGCGTGTTTTCCTGTGGGGGCAAGCTCAAGGTATTTCTGGAGGTTGGCCTTTGTACCCTTGAGATTCATATCGGTAAACTCACACATCGCCAGGAGGTAATAGGCCTCAGCATAGTCAGCCTTGATTGAGATAGCCTTCTGGAAGTACGACTTCGATTCGGAAAGTTTCCCAGCGTTGTAGAGCTCGACGCCTTGGTTGTAGGCCAATTCTGGTCGGGGTCCAAGCAGCGAATCGAGTGCGGCCTGGTATTTTGTGATCCCCTCGGCATCATTTTTGAATTTGGCAATATCAAGGAGAAAAACGATGGCATTTTGATCTTTGGAATTGCGTTCAAGCATCTTGACCAGGAGTGGTTCCGCTTTGGTCAGGAGCTCGTTTCGTTTGGCTTCGTCCGTTTTGGCCACCTCCATCAGCGAGTAGCTGTAGGGGCGTTCCATTGTTTCGACTTTTTTCTCAGACTCGACTTTCAGAGTCGCATCCGTTGTTTTCTCAATGGATTCATTGAGGCTTGCAAGTGCGGCTTCAAACAGCGGCAAGGCAGCCGAGAAGTTTTTTTCATTGAAGGCGACCACGGCCAAGTTGAAGGACTCTAGGCCTTTCGATTCGGCGATCGCTGCTGGATCCTCTATCGCAGTGCCTCCAGCCGTTTTGCGAGCCTCCTCGGGGGTCAGGAGGACATAATTTTTGGGTTCACCCATACCTAAGCTGACATGGAACTGTTCCTTGAAGTTCACGTAGCCCTCGGCAGACACGGTGACTTCATAGTCTTTGGGCTCCAACCCAACCTGGAGAAATTTACCATCCTCGTTTACCTTGACTTCTTTTACCCAATTAATGCCCATTTTGCTCAAAATCATCTTGGTGTTTGCGACTGGTTTTCCTTTTGAGTCAAGCACTTTACCAGAAAAGGTTCCGGTATTTTGCGCCGCTAGGCTCAGTGCCATGGTCGTGGCGAATAAGGCAGGGATGATGAGCTTCATGGGATCTCCTATCGATTCACCATTGTCGCATTTATCTCTTTGGGTGAGAAGTGGCGGTCTTCCAAGTCTTAAGTTGTGATACGCTTCCATCAATTTCCAGGGGTCAGGATGAACGCTGCGGTCAGCCAACCGTCCCTTTCCGCGCTCGTAAGCCTACTCGCGGAGCAGGCCTTGTTAGCCATGGGAGTTCCCCACCCCATGATGCCGACCCAACCGCCTGCTAATCCTTCAATTGCTCGGTTTTACTTGGATCTTATCGTGGTATTGAAAGAGAAGACTGAAGGCAATCGGAGCGATTCCGAAACGCGAGAACTGGATGACATGATCTACAACTTACGAATGAAGATTTTAAACCTGTCATCGCCCGGTCTGGCTTCAAGCCCTGAAGGCGCAGGAGTCCGGAAATGAGCGCATTGAGATTATTTTCTTCGATAGCGGGATTGAGTTTCATCCTTTTGACCGGTGTTTGTCGGCCAGCGATTGCCGCGACTCCCGCGGAACTAGCGCCCGGTGCGGCCCTAGCTTTCCGGGTCGAAAAGCTGAAAGCAGCGATTCAATCAGGCAATCCGGCTGCCGAGGAAACCGCAACGCGTGAAGTGGAATTGTTGCGACGCGATTATGGAACCTTGGATGTCACGCCCTTAGTCGAAGCGATCGCCATATGGGCTCGAGAGCTTGGGGACAAAGGCGATGCCGCACTCGGACTCAAGGCCATCCGCCTGGTGGAACAGAACTGGGCACCGAAAAATCCCACAATTTTTGGTACCCGTATCGTCTTGCTCCGCCAAACAGGAATCTCGGGCTACGTGATGAGCCTGCCGGATGTTTTTGAACTCACACGCATTCGGTTGACTCATCCCTTGCATCGTTGGTTATGGATTGTCCAACATGCGGCCTGGTGTCGAATGATGGTCACCGTCCTGCTTTGGGGATGGGCACTGATTCTTGCTCT
>JAUYES010000693.1 GCA_030691225.1 Holophaga sp.
CGGGTCTATGGCACGGCAGCTGGCCATTTTAATGATGCCGGTGTGGATCGCTTCTATCTGGATTTGCTGGCCCTGCTGCGTATGAATTTTTCCGTTGATTTCGAATCGTCCATTTCAAACCCTGGTCCGATTGCCTTTTCCAGTGATCGCAGCAACCCCATCATTCCTTTTGAGCGCCATGCCTACCTGCAAAACATCGTCAAAGCCATTCGCGATTACAAGGGTCAGACTCTATCCTTGAGCGCCCAAGGTGACCGCCTTCAAGCCCTCACCACCGTTCAAAAGGAAGTGGCCTGCGAAGCCCTGAACGGGCGAGTGGAAGAAACCAAGAAGGCCTTCGGCGCAACCGGCGAGGCCCTTCTCAAGGAGTGGGAGGAAGTGCGGATCGCATACTCCGGCGACACCTTTACCTATCGGGTGCGCGACCGGGATCACGCCCTGCCCCTCACAACGCAGACCCTCTCGGGCATCGCCATTTCCAAGGTGCAGCTGCCAGACTCGGATCGCTGGGGCGAAATCATTCGCTTCCTCCGCCAAGAGAACGTTCCGGGCTCCTTTCCTTTCACCGGTGGAGCCTTCCCGTTCCGTCGGGCCGACGAAGACCCCAAGCGCCAATTTGCGGGCGAAGGGGGCCCCGAGCGGACCAACCGCCGTTTCCATTTCCTTTGTGAGGGCGAAGCCTTCCACCGTCTCTCCACGGCTTTTGATTCGGTTACGCTCTATGGCGAAGATCCCGATGAACGCCCGGATATCTTCGGCAAAATCGGCGAAAGCGGCGTGAGCATCGCCACCCTCGATGATATGAAATTGCTGTACGCGGGGTTTGATCTCTGCGCGCCCACCACCTCGGTCTCCATGACCATCAACGGTCCGGCACCGGTGCTCTTGGCCATGTATTTCAATACGGCTATCGATCAGCAATTGGAGAAATGGCAAACTGCTCACGAAGGAGTGGAAGCACCCCCTGAAGTCGCCGCCAAGATCCGTCACGATACGCTGCGCACCATTCGCGGCACCGTGCAAGCCGATATCCTCAAGGAGGATCAGGCTCAAAATACTTGTATTTTTTCCATCGAATTCGCCTTGAGAATGATGGGGGATATGCAGGATTTCCTGATCCGCAATCAGATCCGAAACTATTACTCCGTCAGCATCTCTGGCTACCACATCGCCGAAGCTGGAGCCAACCCGGTCACGCAATTGGCCTTCACGCTGGCCAATGGCTTCACCCTGGTTGAGTACTACCTGAGTCGAGGCATGTCCATCGATGCCATCGCACCAAATCTTTCGTTCTTCTTCAGTTCGGGTCTCGATCCCGAATACAGCGTCCTGGGCCGGGTAGCCCGCCGCATCTGGGCCATCGCCATGCGCGATCTGTATGGCGCCTCCGAAAAGAGTTGCAAGCTGAAGTACCACGTTCAGACCTCAGGCCGCTCCCTGCACCTCAAGGAAATGAAATTCAACGATATTCGAACTACGCTGCAAGCCCTGACGGCCCTCACGGATAACTGTAACTCCCTCCACACCAATGCCTACGACGAAGCCCTGACCACACCAACGGAAGAATCCGTGCGCCTCGCCATGGCCATCCAGCTCATCATCACCAAGGAATTCGGCCTCTACTTGAATGAAAATTTATTGCAGGGTTCCCACTTCATTCAAAAACTCACCGAGGACGTCGAAGAAGCCGTTCTTGAAGAATTTCTCCGCATCAATGGCCGCGGGGGTGTGCTGCGAGCCATGGAGACCCAATACCAGCGATTCCGTATCCAAGAGCAATCCCTGCTGTATGAAACAAAAAAACACTCCGGCGAACTCCCTGTGGTGGGCGTGAATACCTACTTACGGGAAGGCCCCGAGCCACTTAACCAAGCGCCTTCGATCAGTCGCGCTTCGACCGAGGAAAAGCGCCTTCGTATTCAAAGCCTGAGAGCCTTTCAGGAACGTCATGCGGTAGCCGCCGAACCCATACTCGAGCGCCTGCGCGAGCAGGCTCGAAATGGCGGCAATCTTTTCGAAGTGCTCATGGATGCGGTCCGTGTGGCCAGCCTCGGTCAGATCACCCAGGTGCTCTACGAGATGGGTGGGCGGTACCGAAGAGCCATGTGATCGCGCCTTTTTTATCGAATCAAAGTGCTGTCATTCCTGCCGTCTTCGATCAACACTCTTTCACCGCAAGCCCTTCGGCTTCGCACCTAACACCTTGGAGTCCGGGAGAATTCATGTCGAAACCACTGACTCTGCTGAACGAAGAAGAGCAAGCCTTCCGTGAAATGGTTGCCGATTTCGCGAAGAATGAGATCGAACCACTCAAGCTGGCCATGGATGAGTCTCAGGAAATGCATCCAGAGCTGATCAAAAAATTATTCGAACTCGACATCATGGGAATCGAAATACCGGAAGCCTATGGCGGCATCGGTTCAACGTTCTTTAATTCGATTCTGGTTATCGAAGAGCTCTCCAGGGTGGATTCTTCCGTGGGCGTGCTAGTGGACGTCCACAACACCTTGGTCATCACCAGCCTTAATCGCTGGGGCAACGAGGCTCAAAAAGCGAAATACTTGCCCCAGCTCAGCAACGGGAAGATCGGCGCCTTTGCCCTTTCGGAATCGGATTCTGGATCCGACGCCTTTGCCCTTAAATGTCGAGCCGTTCCAACCGAAGAGGGGTTCCTACTCAACGGCTCGAAGCTTTGGATCACCAGTGCTCAGCAGGCTGGGCTCTTCATTGTTTTTGCAACGATCAACCCCGAGGCCGGCTACAAAGGCATAACCGCTTTTCTCGTGGACCGCGACACACCAGGCTTCACCATTGGAAAAAAAGAAAACAAGCTCGGCATTCGCGCGAGTTCCACCTGCGAGATTTCCTTCGCCGATGTTCGCCTGACTCACGACAGCGTCCTTGGTGAAGTCGGTAAGGGCTATAAGATCGCCATCGAGAGCCTCAACGAGGGCCGTATCGGGATCTCGGCACAACTGGTTGGCCTTGCTACAGGCGCGTTGGAACATGCCCTGGCCTACACCAAGGAGCGCAAACAATTCGGTCAGCCCATTTTCAATTTCCAAGCCGTGCAAATGCGCTTAGCCGAAATGGCTAGCCGCATTGAAGCCGCGCGCCTACTCACCTATAACGCCGCTCGACTCAAGGAGGCAGGACAGCCCTTCGTGAAAGAAGCAGCCATGGCGAAGTACTTTGCCAGCCAAGTGGCCGAATGGGTGGCCAGCGAAGCACTGGAACTCTTCGGCGGCTATGGCTTCACCAAGGACTATCCCGCCGAGAAATATTTCCGCGATTCCAAGGTCGGAAAAATCTACGAAGGCACAACATTCATGCAGCTGCAGACCATCGCCAAGTTGCTTTAAAAAGGGGTTCACCACAAAGGACACAAAGGTCACGAAGAAAAGAACAAGAAAGACGGGCACAGAGATGAAAAGAAAGACACAGAGATTCACCAGTTCAAGGCCATCCGGCATCAAGGTCTCCACGCGGTACCACCTCTGTGCCTTTCTTTTTACCTTTGTGCCTTCCTTTTGCAGTTCTTTGTGATCTTTGTGTCCTTTGTGGTGAATTCCATTTTTTGCCCCTCATTCCCAACCACCCCAATCGAAGGTGAACCCGCATGACCCATTCCCTTGAAGAAAAATTGGCGCTACTCAAGCAAAAAACCGAACAAGCCGAACTCGGCGGTGGCCTCGAGAAGATCGCCAAGCACCATGCCTCCGGCCGCCTCACGGCTCGCGAGCGCATTGCGATCCTGCTCGACGAAGGCAGCTTCACGGAGATTGATAAGTTCGTAGTGCATCGCTGCGACAACTTCGGCATGGAGAAAACGAAGATCCCCGGCGATGGCGTAGTGACGGGCTACGGCGCCATCGATGGACGATTGGTCTATGTCTTTGCTCAGGATTTCACAGTCTTTGGCGGCTCTCTTTCCAAGGCCTATTCCGAAAAGATCGTGAAGATCATGGATATGGCCATGAAGAATGGCGCGCCAGTGATTGGACTCAATGATTCGGGTGGCGCACGCATTCAGGAAGGTGTGCAGTCGCTGGCGGGCTACTCCGATATTTTCCTGCGCAACGTGCTGTCCTCGGGCGTCGTTCCGCAAATCAGCGCCATCATGGGACCCTGCGCCGGCGGTGCCGTATATTCCCCGGCTATCACGGACTTCGTATTCATGGTCAAAGACACGTCGTACATGTTCATTACCGGCCCCGATGTCATCAAGACCGTGACCCACGAAGAAGTCACCAAGGAAGAACTGGGCGGTGCCATGACGCATAACGAGCGTTCTGGATGCGCCCATTTCGCCAGCACCGACGATGAAGAATGCCTGTTAATGATCCGGGAACTGTTCTCCTTCATTCCCTCCAACAATCAGGATGACCCGCCCCTTAAGGCCTGCCAGGACGATCCCAACCGCGGCGAGATCGCTCTCACCCCGCTCATTCCCGAGAACCCGCACCGTCCCTATGACATGCACGAAGTGCTCAAGGCAGTAGTGGACGCCGGGGTG
>JAUYES010000310.1 GCA_030691225.1 Holophaga sp.
CTTTTTACGCACCGGCTCATCGGGTTCTTGCACCTCTCATTGCGCCGCTCGCTCATTACGTGGAGCGCCAGCGCGAGGCCCAGGATCGGGAGCGGGATGCCGAGGATAAAGATCCCAGCGATGACGCCGTAACCGCCTTTCTGGAGGAGGGCGAAGCCGAAGGCATTCTCGAAGAAGAAGACCGGGAACTCATCCGCAATGTCGTAGGTTTTGCCGATACTGTGGTGCGCGAAGTGATGACTCCTCGCACTTCCATTCAAGCCATCGATGCCGAGGCTACACCGGAAGAAGTCTGGGCAATTTTCCGGGCGAGCCGCCATTCGCGGCTACCCTTGGTGGCGGGCAGTCCCGACGAAGTAATAGGTGTCGTGTTACTCAAGGATCTTGTGCAGACCGATCCTGGCGAGGTGCGCGATATTCGCACCCTTTCGAGGCCCGCGCTTTTTGTGCCCGAGAGCAAATATATTTCCGAATTGCTGCGTGAGATGCAGCAATCACGCAATCAGATTGCGATTGTCGTGGATGAATTCGGCAGTGTTTCTGGCCTAGTAACCCTGCAGGATTTGCTGGAGGAAATCTTCGGAGAAATCCGAGAAGAGCACGAATCTGCGCCAGAAATTCAGGAAATCAAAGAAGGTTGTTGGCTGGTCTCCGGCCATGTTCATATCGAGGACCTCGAATCAATCCTGGAGGTTCAGTGGGATCGCGAAGGCTTTGATACGGTGGCCGGTCTCGTTATGGCGAAGATGGGCCGTGTGCCAGGACTTTCTGAAAAAGTCGTGGATCAGGGGCTTTGCTTCACCGTTGTTGGTATCGATGGCCCCCGCTTGTTGCAGGTGAAGGTTGAACGAGTCAATGCATGATGTTTAGCTAGGGTAAAGGTCCATGGGGAGCTCTACGTGAAAGGTGGCGCCCGTTCCAGGCTTACTCTCGACCCAGACCCGCCCACTGTGCAGTTCAACGCGTTGCTTGACGATTGAAAGCCCGAGCCCCGTCGAGAATTCGCTGCCCGTGGGCTTCGCGCTTAGGCGTTGGTAGAGCCCAAAAACAAGATTCTGATCATCTTCAGTGAGGCCAGGTCCCTGATCCTGGACGGCGAAATGCGCCTTTCGATCGACCTGCTCCAGGGACACTCGGACGGAACGAGATTCCGGTGAAAATTTGATGGCGTTGTTGATGAGGTTATCCATGACATCACGGATACGCACGGCGTCGACGTGGGCAACCACTGGGTCGCTCGGGGTTTCGCAGTGAATCGCAATTTGCTTGGATTCTGCGTAGGCACGGTTTTCTTCTGCGACCTCTTGGATTGCTTGGCAAAGATCCATGGGCAGAAGGCGTAGCTCCAAATGCCCTGATTCGGTAGCCGCAGAATCGAGCAGGGCCTGGATGATGCCCAGCATCTTCTGAACGGATTCGCGGATTCGATCAAATTGTTTTCGTCGAAGACCAACTCCTTCTGGTTTATCGCAGGCTTCTGCAAGCTGGTCTGCGAGTACCAAAATGGTGGTCATCGGATTTTTTAAATCATGGGCCGCCATGCCCAAGAAGCGACTCTTTAGTAAGCTGAGGCGGCGCAATTCCTCGTTGGTGGATTCGAGGCGCATCATGTAGTGCTTCTCTTTGTCCTGGAGTTGCTTGCGACGCAGGCACGAGGCCATGCGGGCTCTGAGTAGGGCACGGTCGATGGGCTTGGGTAAGTAGTCCTCGGCGCCAAGTTCAACGCACTCACGAATGGCTTTGGATTCGTTCAGAGCTGACAGCATGATCACTGGAATATCGCGCGTGGCGATTTCTTGCTTGAGGATGGTCAGGGTCTGAATGCCGTCCAGGCGCGGCATCATGACATCCAGGAGAACCACGTCAAAGGAGCCGGTGCGCACTTTCTCCAACGCATCGAAGCCGTCTTGAGCCACTTCTGTGGTTAGTCCTTCGCGTTCAAGCATCCGCGAGAGTGCATCGCGATTAGTGTCCAGATCATCCACCACCAGGACATGCCCCTGCAACTGCGTCATGATGGTCCTCCACCGAGGTGTGTTTCTATCTTGGCTAAGAGGCGCGAAAATTCAACGGGCTTGGTTTCGTAATCGGTGCAACCCGAGGCCAAGGCTCGATCGCGATCTCTGCTCATGGCGTGGGCAGTCAGGGCGATGATGATGGTGGATTGCATGGAAGGCTCAAGGCGAAGGCGCCGGGTCACCTCGTAGCCATCCATGATGGGCAGACTGATATCCATCAGGATGAGATCGGGATGATGAGCCATGGCAACCGAATATGCCTCTTGGCCGTCCTCGGCAAAGAATAGGGTATAGCCGCGTTTTTGTAGGAGTCTGGAGAGAACATCCCGATTCATTTCATTGTCTTCAACCAGCAGAATGGTGGGCATCTAGTTTTCCCCTTTTTTAAGACTTCGAAGGGCAAGAGCGCGCACCGAGGCAAGGAGTTCCTCTTTTGAACAGTCGCCTTTTCGAATGATCTGCTGAATCGGTGGACCCGTTAGGCGGTTCAGATCTTCCTGCGTAAGGTGCTTGGCCGTGAGGATCATGACCGGAATATCCTTCAGATTGTCATCCTGCAGCATGTGGCTGACGAGGTGGAAGCCATCCATGCCGGGCATCATCAGGTCTAGCATCATCAGGCTGGGGTGCTCCAATTGCAGGTGCTCCAGAGCCTGAATGCCATTTCGG
>JAUYES010000716.1 GCA_030691225.1 Holophaga sp.
CATGCGTTTCCCGCAGATCCATGGAGAACCCAAAAAGGCCCCTAAGGGGCCTCGTGGAGTGGTTGGGGAACCTGGATTCGAACCAAGAAAGGCGGAATCAGAATCCGCTGGTTTACCGTTAGCCTATTCCCCAAACGGCGACTCTCAGAATAGCCAATCCAGCCTGGAAAACAAGAGGGCTAAGGCTCGGGATGCTAACCCTTTTGTTCCGGTGCAGACCAGGGAGCGCTATGCTGGCCCAAATCGAGGTTCCACCATGGCCGAGAGTCCTAAACTTGCTTACTTCGTTGCAATGAAAGAAGGAGGGAGTTACCTCGGCGGCTTGTTGCTCACCGATACCTCCGGTATCCCTCTCGATTTCCGGTACACAGAACCCATAACGCCCACAAAACTGCAGTCCTTGCTGTACGGAAAGGCACTCGAATCGCACCTGAAGGAGGAAGTCATTCAGAAAACTCTCCTGAAGGAAATTAAAGGCTCCCCCGATCTCTTCATTCTTCAGCCAGCGGAATTGGCGGGTGGTTGGAATGCCGATATCCGTTGCCCTGTGTTGGCCGTCCAGAAGACCCAAGATGCTCCCCTCGCCCGAGCTGGAGAGCTTTTTAGAGCTTCGCAGCGCGAATTGTTGCTGCAAGTGACCGAGGGTGCTGCCCCGCTGCGAGTGATTTTTGCAAACTCCGTCGACCTTGCCACCCAGGATGCCGCGGCCATGAAGTTGCTGGAGGCTGGCTACCACATGGACCTCGCCGAACCCCTGGATCGCGTGACAGCCGCCCTGCAGGCCCTGGTGCACCCGGACTAAGGAACTATCGTGGTATTCGGGAAACTCTCGGAGGCGGTTTCGGATTTATCCGAAACCCTTCGACGCGTCTTCCAGCCTCCACCTACCCATGGGATCAGCCCTTCCCTTAACGAACCTCCCTCCGGCACCGTGTCTACACTGGAGGCCGTGGCCATCACGCCGCCCTATTCGCCCGCTGCCACTCCCGCAGGAATCGAGCTTCTCTTTGTGCCTCAAGCTATCCACCTGCCGACTCGGTTCGAAGGTCGGCTGATCAGCGAGGCTAGTTTCGCCAATTGGGCAGCGGGGGCGGTGGTGTGCCAGATGCAGGTGTTCTCAAAAGGCGCAGGCCGCCAAGTCGGCATCCCACCCTTGCCGAAACGCGCGACCTGCTACCGGCAAGACATCGCCGGATTTACCGTCTTCACTCAAAGGTCCCAGGAAATTTTTTCGTCACCGGCCGTACGCGGCGGTTCGCCCCAGCTTGGTTCAGCCGTGGTGCTATCAGGCCTAGAAATGGCCTTGGGAATGCCCATTGGCTTCACCGGGCAAAACATGCAACTGCTACCAAAAGCCATTGCTATGCGCTACAACCTGCAGCTCGTCAAGGCCACGGGGGAAAACATTCGCAACCTCGACGTGCTCGGACTTTTTCATATTCCTTCCAAGGGCGTCGCCGGGATGAGGCATGATCCCAAAACGGGCAAGCTGTTTTTGCAACTAACCTCGGATGCAGCCAAAGCATCCCGTCTTCCGTTTTTGCTTGCCCAGCGAAAAGATGATCGAAGCCTCGTAAGCTGTTTCTTGGAGGAAGGCTGATGCAGCTGCCGCCACGACCCTGGCCCGAAGATACCGACGCACCCGATCCCACCTTGCCCGAAAGCGCGATGGGCGATCCCAACACGACCTATCGACCGCGTGGACCAGAGGACTCAAACGAAGCCCCCTGCGGATTCGCGCTGGTTGTCTACGCAGGCTCACAGCTTGGACGCCTCTTCCCTATTTCAGTCGGGGAAAACCTCATTGGTCGTTCTCCAACGGCTGCGATCACCCTTCTCGATGAAGAAGTCAGTCGAAGCCACGCACGGCTTAGTCTCGACTCGACCACGGAAGGGTCGCGCATCACCCTAAAAGATCTCGGCTCCACGAACGGCACCTTTGTAAACGGAAAGGCCGTGTTGGGAGAAACGCGCATATCGACAGGCGACCGTCTGGCCATCGGCGGTCACGTGCTCAAGATCGTGGCCATGGATCCACTCGAGCGCTCCTTTCATGAAACGCTTTTGGATCAGAGCACCAAAGATCCGCTAACAGGAATGGCCAACCGCGGCGCCATTTTGGCTGATTTGCAGAGCCGCTTCGAGCTAAGCCGTCGGCACGGGCGATCACTCTCCGTCGTGATGTGCGATTTGGATTTCTTCAAGCGCATCAATGACACTCACGGCCATGGAGCCGGGGATACCGTGCTCAGCAGTTTTGGCGATCTTCTTCGCCTCAATTTGCGCGGTACCGACTTGGCGGGACGAATCGGTGGAGAAGAATTTTTATTGGTGCTTCCCGAAACCGAAATGGAAGGGGCGATGTTTTTGGCCGAACGCATTCGCACAGCCCTTGCCGAAACCCCGCAAATCATTGCCAATGAGGCCGTTCCCGTAACGTGCAGCATAGGCGTGGCAGAACGAAACGCTACCGATCGGAACGCGGGCATGCTTCTAGGCCGTGCCGATGGCGCGCTGTATGTGGCCAAATCCAGCGGGCGCAATCGGGTGGAAGCAGCAGGAAAATCTTAAAAGCAGGCTTACCTTTCAAGCCTTCCGGTAAGCTAGTGGGTCTCCCCAATGGATCTCAACCCATGATCGCGGACTTGTTGCATCCCGAAAATCCGGAAGACTCGGATCACTCAACACAGTATGTGTCTGTACCCGAATCACCCCGCGAAGTTCCCCA
>JAUYES010000717.1 GCA_030691225.1 Holophaga sp.
ATCGGCAAACTGAAGACGGCAGTGTCGCCTTTCGTCCGCTGGAGGGCGGCGAATACGGCTTTGGTGTCGATGGCCTGACCCTGGGTGCGGATGCCACTCTGGGTGCGGGTTGGTCGGCTCGGGTCACCCTGATGGGTGGGCGCATGGGCAAGCTGGTGAATCAGTTCTCCGGCGAAAGCGGAGCCGTGGCCATTCCCGAGGCGCAACTGGTATGGACCGGCAAACAAGACAAGGTCACCATCGGCCGCATGAATACCTACATCGGCATGGAATTTACCGACGGAACCCAGAACATCACGGCCAGCCGAGGCCTGCTCTTTACCTATGCCGCTCCTTTCACTCAGGTGGGATTTGCCTGGCGCCATACCTTTACCAGCGCTTGGAGCACGGATGTCTTCCTCTTCAATGGCGAGGATCGGATCCAGGACAATAACCATGGCAAAACGTTGGGTGTAGGGCTGAACTACAACCACGATGGTGCTTCCGACAAGTTCTTCTCCCTGTCGGCCTATCGTGGGGCCGAGCAGGATGGTCTCGGTGCCAACGCCAATACCGGTGCCGAAGGGCGAAAACGGGATCGCCTCTCCGTGCTTGGTCAGTGGGTGTGGGGCTCCAGCACGCTGCAAGGCGAATTTGAATACGGCCGGGAGGCTTTCCTGCCCGCTGCCATCGCAGGCACCGTGGGAACGAAAAATGTGAACGCGGATTGGATGGGGTTGGGCCTCATCTACAAACACCAGATCAATGCGGCTTGGGCGCTCTTTGCGCGGGCTGAATATTTCAAAGATGATGCTGGGGTTCGGCTCAACGGCGACACCACCATTGCTGCGGCCTACGGTGTCACTCTGAATGCCGACTTGAAAGCCACGAGCTTCACCATTGGCACCGAACGGAAATGGGGCGCAACCTTCAGCCGCTTCGAGCTTCGCCAGGATGCGCTCAACAAGGACCTAACCGAAGGCATTGGGGGTAATCACAAGGCCTTCCGGAATGCCACCTCGGCCACGCTTTCTTTTGGAACCAGCTTCTGACGTTCGGTGCTGTCAGTTGGCTGCAGGTGCCTTCTCGGGCTCAGCCTTGACCCGATTCAAGCGCGGTTTGTAATTGATTAGGAATTGACCCTTTTCCGCTTTATCCGAAAAGCTACTGCCAGCGAGAAGGAGCCGAGCGGCGCCTCGGGCCTTCTCGTTGGACCAGCCTTCAAATTCCATGCGATAAAGCGCCACGAAGACCTCGGTGCGGCCAATGCCGTGGTAGCAGTGAATGAGGGCGGGGCGGTTCGCGGGATCGGCCATGACCTTCAGGAAGCGATCCACCGTTTCCTCGGAAGGCACCTGTGGGGTTGGGAGATGAATGTATCGCACGCCGATGGCTGCCAGGGCAGAAGCCTCGGCCTGGATGGTTCCCACCGAGGTGGTGTTGGTGCTGTCTTGGCCTTCGATGGTGGTCCGGAAATCGATGACGGATTTTAAGCCGAGATCCTTGGCCACCTTCTGTAAGTGCTCCGGGGGCATGGCACCGGCCTTGTAAACCTGACCCTGGGTTACGGTGCCCAGGCGATGACGAACATGGATATCAAAGAGATTCCATCCGCCGATCCCGACCACCAATGCAGCGGTGAGTGCCACGGCTGCCCACCCCTTGGAGATGCGGGTTGGGGGCGTTGGGGTGGCAGCTTGCATGGGAATTCCTCCGGAAACAACAACAGAACCTGTTTCGCCCATCCTGCGAGGAAATGGTCCGGCCAGGAATGATTTTGCCATCATTGCACCCCCATCTGCAGATGATGTCATTCTCGGAATGGGGCCTATATCGCTGTCCACCCACCTAAAATCCATGCGGCGAGACAACCTCATTGCTATCAAAATATTCCCCGGAGGAGCGCCAATGAGCCTTCCACAACCTAAACACCCCGGACACACCATCGAAGATTGGAAGACCTGGGAAGGGCGCTGGGAACTCATTCACGGCGTTGCCTATGACATGACTCCTGCGCCTTCCCTGGAGCATCAGTCCGTGAGCATGGTTTTGTCGGCGCAGATATTCACGCTGCTCTCGGAAGCCAAGCGCAAGACAGGCGGCGGTGACTGTAAGGTCTTTGCAGCACCGGTCGATCTCTACCTGCCGAATCAGGAGAGCGTTTATCAGCCTGACTTGGTGATCGTGTGCGATCCATCCATGCTCGCTGATTCTAGGGGGATCTTTGGGATTCCCAACCTTGTGTGCGAAATCCTGAGCCCATCAACGACGCGGCGGGATCTCTGGACCAAGCGACAATGTTACGAGACTGCCGGAGTCCCGGAATACCTGATTGTTGATCCCGAGGAGCGGGAAGGGCTGTTGTTGCGTCTAGAGGGTGGACGCTATGAGGAGACTGCCCGCATCAAGTGGGGCGCTGCGGTGGCTTTGCTGGGTGGGAAGCTCCCCATCACCCTGGGCTAGATCCCCACTCGGCTGACAGGCTCCTCTTCCCTTGGGTGCGAACGAGGCATTCCCAATTGGAATTGGAACCTTCCCGCACTCCCGGAATCCAAGTCGGGTATGCCTCGATGGAATTCGTCTCTCGTAGGCATCCTTGACCCTGGACGTAGAATTTATTTTCCTTTGCCAATTCAGGAGTGCCCGTGGCCCCAAGTGTGACCTCTGCCGAACTCCAAGCGACGCCCATGACCACACTCAGTCGTGAGCAGCGTATCTCTTTATTCCGCACGATCTATGCGGCGCGGCGGATCGATGATCGGGAAATCGCAGGAAAACGGCAGAACAAGGTCTACTTCCAGATCAACGGGGTGGGCCACGAGGCCATCGGCGCCGCGGCGGCCATGGCCTTGAAGACTGGCCACGATTGGTTTTTCCTCTACTACCGAGACCGGGCGCTCTGCTATGGGCTTGGGGTAACGGCCTACGATATGTTCCTGGGTAGCGTAGGTTCCAAGCTTGACCCCGCCACGGGGGGGCGTCAGATGCCTACCCATTGGAGCAGTTCCAAGCATCGCATCTGGTCCAGCTCTAGCCCTACGGGCAGCCAATTCCTTCAGGCCGTGGGCTGTGTGGAAGCCGTTCGGAAGGCGGAGCAGGGTGGCCTAGCCGCGGAACTGGATGCTCGGCCCGACGAAATCGCCCTGGCCACGACCGGTGATGGCACCGTGAGCCAAGGGGAATTCTGGGAAGGCCTGAACAACGCCGTGAATCTCAAACTGCCCGTGCTTTTTTTGGTGGAAGATAACGGCTACGCCATTTCGACGCCCACCGAAGTGCAATACGCCGGGGCCAATGTCGCGGCGCTCCTCAAGGGCTGGGAGCCCCATGGTTTGCTGGTCATCGACGAGGTCGATGGTTGCGATCCCATCGCCTCGTACGAAGCCATGGTTCGGGCCGCCGCGCATTGCCGGGCTCGCCGTGGGCCCGCTTTGGTGCGCGCCAAGACCATCCGGCCCTACAGCCATTCTTTGTCCGATGACGAAGCCCTATACAAAACGGCGGCTCAGCGGGCAGAGGAACAGAAGCGCGATCCCGTGGTGACCTACGCC
>JAUYES010000721.1 GCA_030691225.1 Holophaga sp.
CCGCCCGCAAGGCTGCCGCCACCCACAACAAGAGCCACATCGCCCTGGTGCTCAAGCACGGCCTGGATATCTTCCAGTACGAAAAGCAGCTCAAGGCCCTCCATGAAAACCATGACGTGATCCAGCCCGTTGAGCGCGCCATCGCCCGTGGCACCGCCGAAGTGACCGAGCTCCTCAAGAAGGGCATGGGCACCCTGGCCACCATCGCTTCTGCTTCCCCCTTCATCGGCCTGCTCGGCACCGTGTGGGGCATCATCGCCGTCTTCTCCCAGCTGAAGGAAAAGGGCGCTGGCGACATCAACGCCCTGGCCGGTGCCATTGGTGAGGCCCTCGGTGCCACCGCTCTGGGTCTGATCGTCGCCATCCCCGCCGTGTGGATCTTCAACCACTTCACCAACCTGCAGGACAAGACCATCACCAGCATCAATAACGCGGCTTCCCAGATGATCGACGAGTTCATCCGTCGGGAGAGCCAGAGCTAAATTCCCTTCCACCCCGCGCAGGGGGTTGATAAAAACCCCTTGCGCCCAACTCAAAGGAGATACCTATGGGTATGGATCTAGGCGGAAAGGGCGGCGGCGTAAAGTCGGACATCAACGTTACGCCTCTTGTGGACATCGTGTTGGTGCTGCTGATCATCTTCATCGTGATCACGCCCGCAGTGAACGCTGCCGTGAAGCTACCGACCGCCAAACACTCTGAAAAACCTGTTGTCGAACAGGGCGCCAAATATTTGAACCTGATGCTGGGCCGCGATAACGAAAAATCCAAAGATGGTGAAATCGTTCCTGGTTTCGTCATGCTGGACGATGAAGCCGCGAAGCGCGAAGGCAAGAGTGCCAAGGGCTGGGACATGACCACCGATGAAGGTCGCGCCGCCCTGGTGAAATACATCAAAGCCTCCACGGACCTGCTGTCGGACAAACGCGTATTCGTCAAGGCGGATGCAGACCTGCCCTACAAGCACGTGGATAAGCTCTTCCAGATCTGCCGCGAAGGTGGTGCCGACGAGGCCTCCATCGTTTGCAGTGAAGACAAGGGCAAAGAGGAGACGAAATGAGTGGCGGCCACGCGAAGTCTGATATCAACGTTACGCCGCTGATCGACATTGTGTTGGTGCTCCTCATCATTTTCATCGTGATGGTGCCCGGCATGTCCAAGTCGATGCCCGTGGTGGTGCCCCAGGTGGTGAAGAAAGATGTAATCGACCCGCCCAGCAAAGATAACGTGCCCTTGGTGGTGGAAGTTGATCCCACGCCGGATAACAAGGCCTATATCTTCAAGTTCCAGAGCGAAGCCATGGAACTCTCTGAACTGGCCAACCGAATCACTCCCGTGACTCAGTTGCAGCCTGCCGGAATGCGTAAGGTCTTCGTGAAGATTGACGAAGAAACCCCCTACCAGGTGGCTGTGCAGGTGCTGGACCAGATCCGCGTTGCCTCCAACCGCGCGAAGAAAGAAACCGCCGCCAAGCCCGAATGGGGTGGCCAGGATGGTGGCGATATCCGAATTGCAACCTCCCTCAAGAAGCGCAATCCATAAGCCTTACTGCCCGCCCTGTTCCTGGGGCGGGTTTTTTTCAATAAGAAACGGGCCCATCTTTTCGATGGGCCCGTTTCTTATTGGGGAAATAAAATCAGAAGATGGGATCGCCGGGTTTACGGCGCCAAGCTTCAGGCTTGCCCTTGGTTTCAGTCTTGGGGCGCGGATCTTTCGCGGCAGCCAAGCTCTCAAGTAGGGTGCTGCCGAGTTTGGTGGCAACGGCCTTGGTCATGGACGGCCGTACCGCAGGCTCAACCGCCTGGACATCGGTCTTGACGGGTTCTGCCTTTTCGATCTGCTCGCCCAAACGTTTCTGGTACCAAGCCTTTCGTTTGGGGTCGATAGCACGCGTCGATGTCAGGCTGCCTGACTTGCGGGAGACCACCACCTTGGGTTTGTTCTCCCTGCGGTCCTCACGGACAGCGGATTCAGGATTGGAGGCTTCCTCCAGGATTTTGGCCAGGTCCGCCAAGCTTCCGAGACTGCGTTTGTTCATATGTCGTTGCATCCCCTCTGGGCACGCGTGTGCCATCGCTTAAAGACTAACGCCGCAAAGCTCTGCATCCAAGCCAAGAACCACATTTCATTTGGAATTCTGTTGAATTGGACAGTTTTTTTTCGGCG
>JAUYES010000313.1 GCA_030691225.1 Holophaga sp.
CAGAAAGGCTTCTTTGTCGAAGGGAGGTAGCACGTGATCCATCAGCTCAACATCATCTTTGAGCTGTTGCAGCTCATCCGCCGTTAGTAGTGCCTTGATCTCGGGATCATCTAAACCGCCCTTCCCTGCCACCTTGGCCCGCTGCCCCGCCTTGGCCCGCTCGAAGACCTGGATCTGGCCAGTGGCCCGGACGTAAACGCCCTTGAAATCCGGCCCCGACCCAATGGGCCAGGTCATGGGCACGGCGTGGAGCCCGAAGAGCTCTTCGACTTCATCGATGAGCTCGATGGGTTCGCGTCCAGGGCGATCCAACTTGTTGACGAAAGTAAAGATCGGCAGTTTGCGTTCGTTGGCGACCCGGAACAATTTTTTGGTCTGTTCTTCCACGCCCTTGGCGCAATCCAGCAACATCACCACGCTATCGGCGGCAGTAAGGGCGCGATAGGTATCCTCGCTGAAATCCTGGTGGCCCGGCGTATCCAATAGATTGATGGCAAAGCCCTTGTAATCGAACTGCATGGCCGCGCTGGTAACGCTGATGCCGCGTTCCTGCTCGATGCTCATCCAATCGGATTGCGCCATGGCGCCCCGTTCACGACCCTTGACCGAACCCGCCCGGTCGATGGCGCCCGAGTATAGGAGTAATTTTTCCGTCAGCGTGGTTTTACCCGCGTCAGGGTGGGAAATGATGGCGAAGGTCCGTCGCCGCAGGATCTCGTCTGAAAGGGACATTGGCTCACACATAAAAGGAGCGGCTGGAAGCCGCTCCTTTTAATGCTAACAGCTGTCGCTGGAATCGCCTTTTTTGACGAAGCGCTGGGCTCGTTTGTGAAAATCGTCCACGAGTACGGTTCGTTCGCGGTTGGGATCTTCGACGGCCGCTTTTACCAAGGATTTGCGGATTCGCCAGATTCCCCATAGAGCCAGAATCAAAAGGGGTTCCGGGTATTCCAATAGGACCCGAATGGGTGTTAACCGAAACTGGGCCGGGCGAGTCGTTGTGGCGTAGTAGTTCTCCAGAATCCAGATCTCTTCATCCGCCTGGAGCTTCGCGGATTCGCCCTTGAGCATGGTCAGGTTCCGGGCCTGATCGCCATCCGTGACGCTGACAAAGTTCGTGAACTGGCTCTCAACATCCTGAAAAACATCCACCACCCGCACCTTGGCGACGCCTGGCTTCTGCCAGGTGCCAAAGGGCGTGAGGAGCACCAGGGCTAGCTGGATCACCATCAGCCA
>JAUYES010000004.1 GCA_030691225.1 Holophaga sp.
CCAAGCAATCCTGCAAGCGCCTACGGTTGCAAGCAACCAGCAAAGGGTCATCCCCTACCCCATAACTTACATTCAATGAGTCAAAAGGTGCGTGGCTGACACCACCGTGACGTGTAAAAAAGGCGCCGGTTAGGGCCTCCCCAAAAGCAATTGGCAAAAAATCTAGCAAAGGTCTTCCTTAGTAAGGTTGGA
This sequence comes from Holophaga sp., assembly GCA_030691225.1. GTDB lineage: Bacteria > Acidobacteriota > Holophagae > Holophagales > Holophagaceae > JAYREN01. The sequence continues at coordinate 193 of JAUYES010000004.1, forward strand.
CATAAAAAAAGAGCGGGCAAGGAATATCCCCTGACCACTCTTTTTATACAACTGCCTGACGTGTTATGCAACCGAACTTCTAACAACGGGGACCCAGCGGGCACCCTACACCGTTTCCTTAGAACCAAGCCTCCAAGGAGACATAGACCTGATCCATGCTCTCAACCGGCGTGTAGAACTGAGCGGCCAACGGATCACTATTCAACTCGTCGATATCCAAGGGTTCGCCGAGCCAGAAACCGCTACCGGTGTAGTTGTAGATATAATGCTGGTAGCCGAGCCGCATGAAGGCCTTGCCAAATTTAGAAACATAATCCCCAGCCGGGATATCCCACAGGCCATAGGCCTCGATGACATGACCACGGGTGGCCAGTTTGGAGGCGTAGAGGTCGTCGTTCCCCGGCGTGAAAGAGATCCAGTTCTTGGTGCCGTAGTTGTACTCCAGACCGACCTTGAAGGGCTGCTGCGGGATGTCGTAACGCACACCGGCATAGACGGAGTAGCCATCCTTGTCGGTCGGCTCATCCCACCAGGAACCCAGGAGGCTGGTGCCTAGCTCATCCACACCAGTGGCCTTGGTCCGCGACCAGCCGCCGGCCAGGAAATAATTCAGATTCTGTACCGTGTTGTGATAGACCGCATCGGTATGGTAGATATTACCGAGATTAGCCCGATCCAAGACCATGTTTTGGCTTGTGTTCAGCGGATTATAGTTGTTGGTTGAAGAATTCTCCCAGGTCGCAAACTCCATCGGATTGACAAAGGTGACACCATCAGGGACGTTGAACATATTCATGGCAGCAAAGGACTGGATGCTGAAGAAACGTCCATCCTTGTCGTACACATCCCAGCTCACGCCACCAAAATCAACGTCATTGAGCCCATTGGTACTATCCTCCTGGGGGCCAGACTCGAAGCCGCGACCGTAGCAGAAGCGAACCTTACCAGGGAAATCTTCAACCCCAAACAACCCCTTGTAGCCATAGCCTAAGGTCAAACCGTCGAACGGAAAATCCATGAAGGAAACCGGAGTGGCCAGCCGATCTTGGACGCCCATCCGGAACTGCGATGGAGGCCCATCTGAGGTTGGCCGTCGACCGATGGAAAACCACGCAGACGAGCCGCCGAGGTTGTTCCAATTCATGAA
>JAUYES010000736.1 GCA_030691225.1 Holophaga sp.
AGATCACGCGGAAGTGCATCTCCTTCCAATCTGTGGTGTTGATGCTGCTGAGCACTGGACTGCTGGCCTTCAGATCCAAGGGGTACTCCACCACCGCAGGCGAACTGCTGATGACGTCACCCAATATTGTGATGCGGTTAATGGAAGGCGCTGCGCTGGCGGTGCCTGTCTCGGCGCTAGCGTGGGCTCCCCGCAGGAAACGCAGAAAGGCGACGCGCTCGGCCTCGGTGGTGGCACCCACGGTCGCGGCATTGGAAATCGTGGTCTCATCAAGATCGATGAGGGTCTTGCCCGTTACGTTGGTAATGACTTTGCGTTTGTCCAGCTTCCAACTGCGGAGACCTGTGCCCGTTAGCGTCGTGGGATCGGTAACCTGCGTGGCCTCAAAATTGTAGGTCAGGCCCTGGGACTGAAGAAGGTCTCCCGCGGACCAGATGGCGTTTTCTGAATTCACGTTTGTGACAGCCGCACCATCGTTGCCCAGAAAAGTATCAGAGGTTGTCGAGATTTTGAGGCCTGCGGCCAGCAAATCGCCCTTCCACAGCGGTCCCTTCTTTGCGGGCTCGAAGAGGCCCAGGAAGGCCTCTCGACCAAGGCTCAACCCAACGAGGGGGGCGGAAGGCGCGGAGACACTGCCAGAGGCCGCTACAGCCTCATCGATGATGGATTCCATGGCCGCCGTGAGCTGGGAAGGGTTTTGTGTGTCATAGAAGAAGGGATTGACATCGCGGTCGTGGCTTGCGTTAGTGGGGTCAAAGGGGGGAGTGGGATCAGTAGAGGTCGGATTCACCCAGGACGTGTTCTTGGGGTTGCCATAGAGGGCGGCGCGGTACATGGACGACTTGCCACCTGCCGCATCGGACAGATTGCCGTAAAGGCCCAGACCCACGGTCATGGTGCGAATTCGCCGCTTGTTGGAGGTCGTCGCGCCGCGATCGGAAATAAAGAAGGGCGCCACGGTTCCAACAGCGTAATCGCCCGTACCGGTGGGACTGGAGTAGGTGGGTGAAGCGTAATGAGCCGCCACCGCTGCCAGGGTCCAAATATTGAAGCGACCCGCTGTGCCTGGAGTCAGAGCCGTGGATAGAGCGCCCAGGGCAGTATTGCCCGCGGCGGCGTCGCCCTGGGCGTAGACATCGGAACCAGTGCCGATGGCACTAGTGCTGGAGGTCCTTGTATCGTTGGCCACGCCGTCGGTAAAGACCACCAGGAAAGAACCGCGACAAGGAGGAATGGGGTCCTCGGTGCCGCTCTGCCCGCCCCCAGAGGACTTACCGAAGGTGCTGCCGGCGTCCTTATTAAGGGCGAGCTGTGCATAGCCATTGGCAAAAGCATAGGTGAGGGGGGTGCCGGTGGATGGCACAATCTGCACGAATTGCTTGAGCTTGGGATCCGCGGTGCTCGAATTTTGGGCTTTACGAAAGAGACGGATATCCCGAGACACTGAAGTGGAGGAAGCGCTGCCGTTATCAGGACTGACGGTGGTCTTGTTTTGTTCGTCAGGATCCAGATACCTATAACCCCACCAGACCTTTTTTTGATTCTTGAGCCAGGTGGTGACCACGGCCTGCTTGAGGGCTTGGGTACGGGTAACAGCCGGAATGTCATTCGTCCAGGGCACAGCGGCGGTGGGGGTCGTAACGGCCGGGACCACGTAGTCTGTCGTAGCGGTAGTGCCGGTGCCAGCCGCGTTGCGGATATCCTTACCGAAGAAAATCCACCAAAGATAATCTGCGTTGTAATGGAATAGACCGATTTTGTAAAAATATTTGCCTTTATCGTAATCGTATTTATCCCCATTGACGATGTTGTTTGGATTGACACTCTGGTAGGCCTCGTCAGGAATTATGGCTGGCCCCCCCCCTATTGTGTCGGCGATCGATTGAATGGTGGGTGTGGTTCCGGTCACCCGGTCAAAAATGGCCCAGGGAATGGGAAGATCCACGGTGCGTGTATCGCTGCCGTAGGTTGCCGTCATGCGGATATGGCTGGCCTGCTTGACCAAATCAGTCAGACCAGCCTGGTTATAGGTGCCGCTAATTGGAACCAGCTCACCGTTGGGTTTCACAAGACGTCCGGTGCCAGTGTTATCCATCCTCTGGGGCCAATAAAATTTGCCATCACTATTGGTCGGTATATAGCCATTGATGCCCCAACCTTGCGCAAAATAGACTTTTCCCGATGTATCGAGCAGGGGCGCCATGAACTGGGTATTGTCTCCTTGGGGCGCTGTGGTATACCAACCGTTGCTGCCCACATGGTTATCGCCCGTCACGCTGACGTAATATTTCGGATGGAAAAACATTGCATACATCGAATTGGAGAAATCAAAGACTGTCAGCACCTCCGGCTTGGCTGGGGTGGTCTTGTAGACGTCCAAAAGATCGGTATTGGTCTTGAGTCGAGTATCGATCTGGGCCTGGAGGGTGAACGAGCCCGCAAGCAGGGCCACCGAGATAATCACGCGCTGAAACATATAACCTCCTTGGAGGGCTGAAAGAGATTGGGTCAATCCTGGGAACGGCTCTGGATACCAAGCGCCTCTCGACTCTGGGTGAAGCTGATGCCAGAGGAGGGGATGTTGGCGCTGCCCCGACTGGTGACCTGCCAGAGCAGATCCAGAGTGCCCTTGGCCTTAGGATTTGTGCCTCCAGTGGGATCCCCGGCTCCACCACCCCCCCGCTCGCCGAGGAAGCGCAACACCAAGTCGAATTTCTGAACGACAGCATTTCCGGAGGCCACCGTCTGGCGAACCACCGACCCCGTTGCGTCAAACACCATATCATTCGTATCCCCAGCGGCAATGGGGGAAGTAATGGTTGCAGCGTGATCCCATGGACGAGTCGTAAAGTCCACGGTGACGCCCGAAGGATATAGGCTGGCATTCGTATAGTCGAGGCTTCTCAGTCCCACAATGGTTTTGGCAAGGATGCCTTGGGCGTTTGTACC
>JAUYES010000739.1 GCA_030691225.1 Holophaga sp.
GATGCGGGAAGGGCGGGTCCAGCGGGTGTTCGTGGGCGCCGATCGCGTGGCGGCCAATGGCGACTTTGCCAATAAAGTCGGCACCTACGGCCTGGCGGTGCAGGCGGTCCATCATGGCGTGCCCTTTCATCCGGTGGCCCCATGGTCCACGGTGGACTTGGCCTGTCCCGATGGCCGCACCATTCCCATCGAGGAACGACGGGCCGAGGAAGTGCGGGGTTATGGCAATCAGCGCTGGGCGCCCGAGGCCAGCCCGGTCTTCAACCCATCCTTCGACGTAACGCCGGTGGGCTTGGTGACAAGTCTGGTCTTGGATCGAGCCGTGCTGACCCAAGCCGAACTGCGAACAGGCAAGCTATCTAGTTTTAGCTAGGCCGCCAGCAAATTCCGCAGCCAGCCCAAGGGGCCGGTGTAGCGCACGGTGCCCTCTTCACGGATAAGACACCAGCACTCGTCGTTGAGCACCAAGGGAGCATGGGTGGAGCCTTGCCCGAAATTGACCCAGCGGCCGGTGGCGTAGGCGCTTTGGCCATCTTCCAGCAGGCCATCCAGCACGAGCATCTGTTCGCTTCCAAAGTGGGTGTGCTCGGGGGTTTGGAAACCGCGAGGAGCCACCAGCAGGCTGAGGCGAGGACCGCCATTACCGCCATCGATCAAGGTGGCGATGCGGGCGTTGCCCTTGGTCTTCCAGTTCCAGGATTCTTGGGGGGGCAACTGAGCCAGCACGGCAGCGGGAAGAAAGGGTGCCTGGAGAGCCTGAGCGCCTTCGACAAAGGTCTGATGAACGGACTGCATCAGGCGAAGCGTCAGGTCGGCGCCGGACTGCAAAAGCTGCTGGAGATCATTGGGGATTGGCGATTCCACGGGGCGGCGGATCGGGCGAAATTCTGCGGCTCGGGCCAAGGCTGTCTTCAGCGCACTCTGGGCAAGAGGAAGCAGGGCTTGCTCCTGGGCTTCGGAAATCTGTTGAATGAGTTCGGGCATCTGGCGGAGTTCATCGCGCAGTTCGCGGCAATCCAGACAATAAAGAAGATGCATGCGCATGCGCAGGGTCTCGGACATGGAGAGGGCGCCCTCATCCAAGTCTGTGAGACGGTCCACTACTTGTTCGCAGATCAGGCGCTGATTCATGACTTGCCTCCTACGAGAAATGGAGAGAGAACACCACGAAGCCCTAACCGCGCGCGGTGTAGGCGCTGTCGCACCAACCCTCGGCTGATTCCCAGCATGCTGGCCACTTCTTCGGTATCCATGCCTTCCAAGTCCCTTAAAACAAAAACCGATCGTTGTTCGTCCGACAGGCGATTCAGGCCTTCCTGAACCTTCTCTCGGACCTGTGCTTCCTCGACTCTTTCAAGTGCCGTGGCCTCTTGGCTGAGATCCTTGAGGCCTTCCTTGCCCATGTGATGCCCCTCGGGCGTGAAGTGTGGCAAAAAATCTTCGATCGTATCTTCGCGCCGACGAATCCGTGATCTGCGCAACATCAGGGCTTCGTTCAGGCAGACTCGGTAGCCCCAGGTACTGAACTTGCTTTTTCCCTGAAAACGATGGAGTTCCGTGAAGATACTAAGCAGGGCTTCCTGCAAGGCATCCTGGGTATCCAGCTGATCCTGGAGGATGCGCTGGATGCCGGCGGAAAATAACCCGAGGTAGGGTTGCACTAGAGCCCCAAAGGCTTCCCCATCTCCGGCGATGGAGCGGGCGATCAGTTCGGTTTCAGGCATTCGTTCCGTGTCCATGGCTTAAGCCTACCGTGTCAGTCGGGATAGACGAATGGTGAAGGTGCTGCCGAGCCCGCTTCCTAGGCTGGAAACGTTAATCTCGCCGCCATGGGCATGCACGATTTCTCGGCACAGAAAGAGCCCT
>JAUYES010000743.1 GCA_030691225.1 Holophaga sp.
GCTCGCCGTGCGAACCCACCCCTGTCAGACCGAAACATTCTTCTGAATAACCTTTCGCCTGCAGAGCGCAAAATTCTGAAATTGATCGCCGAATCCAAGACCAGCAAGGATATCGCTGAGGCCTTGTTCATCAGTCAACGCACCGTGGAAAACCATCGCGCCCATATCAGCACCAAGCTTGATATCCACGGAAGCTACAGCCTGCTTAAGTTTGCCCTGGAAAACAAATCGCGCTTGTAACCGGCACAAGGAGTTTGCTCGTGTTCCCTTTCCGAATCCTGAATTCGATCCGGGCCTTGGCTCTTGTGTGTTTTTCCCTGGGATTCTTGGCGACCCCGCTTCGCGGTGCAGGGGATGACACCTACCGCTTCACGCAGGGCATGGGCGAAGAGCGGGTCCTGAATCTGGAGGCGATGCCCGGCGGCGCGCGGTGGACTTGGGCTCTGTCTTCCAAATGGGATACCGCCCTCCTAGGCCTACGTTTGCACGCGATCGAAGGTGCCAAGAGCGACACATGGGTGGAATTCACTTCGGGCTCCCACCGCCTTCGGCAGCACATCGAGGCGGATGTCCAGGGGCTGCGCTGGTTGAATATCACCGGGCTGCGGGCGCATTTGGCTGAAGGTCGCACCGTCGAGATTATTGGTCATGGGGTTCAGGTTGAGCCCGGTTCGGCCACCTTGCGCACCTTTGCGAATCGGCCAAATGCCAAGGCCCGCATCTTGATTCTGGCCACGCACCCCGATGACGCGGAGATCGCAGCCTTTGGGCTCTACGCGGGCAGCGATGCCACCATCGTCACGTTGACCTGCGGCAATGCAGGGGATGCCAACTACAAGGAACACTTTTCTGATGTAGCCGAGCAGTATCGCTTCAAGGGTTTGCTGCGCGCCATGGATAGCATCACGGTTCCTTGGTTGGGGGGGATTCCTCCTGAACGTTGTTTCAATCTTGGGTACTTCGACGCGCGCCTTCAGGAAATGCATGATCGGCCCAAGGAAGTCCTAGCCGAGGTTTACGGCCCCAATTGCGATATTTCAATTTACCGGAAGGCAAACCTAGGGAATTTGCTCGCCAAGGGGCCACGCACCAATTCCTGGCCGCATTTAGTGGAAGACCTCGCCGAAATATTCCGCAAGGTTCGACCCACGTTGATCGTGATGCCGCACCCCTTCCTGGATACGCACCGAGATCATGGCTTTACCGCCGTAGCCGCCATGGAGGCCTTGGAACGCTGGAAGCAGCCCGTGACCCTGTTCTTATACACCAATCACGCTGGCAAGGATCTCTATCCC
>JAUYES010000749.1 GCA_030691225.1 Holophaga sp.
CTCGGAGCCGTGGAACTGTTCTTCTTGTTTTCATGTTGCGTCTCCAGAACGCGCCGTGGCGCGAGCCGGAATCGCCACCCCCCTCCAGAGGTTCGAGGTAAAGGTACAGGAAGCCTCGACCGGTGGCAAGGGCCTGGATGGCTACAATGACAAAAATCGCCGAGCTAATCGAAAAACGACCTCGTTGAAAACATTTCGCCCAATGGTTGGGACCCAAAACCGGCACCTTGCCTTGCGCCAACTCTAATCTTTCTGCCGTTCTGGGCTAAAGAATCGCTCCCTGCGCTCTTGGGTTTCATTTGGAATACCCGTCTCAAGGTGGCACAGGTACACCGGCATGATTCCCTTGGGCTGCCTTCGGCACACCAGAACTCCCACCGCTGGTGCGAGTTCTGGTGGGGGCCTTCATGCTCGATCAACCTTGCTTCCCTGGCTTTCGAGTCCGGTGTTCATTGCCTTTCCGGGGAGCGATCTCTTGTTCCTTAGGGTGGTGGGTCGCGGGCCGATCCTGCTGGTCCAATTCCGTGATGTCCTGAGGACTCAGCTCCGAATCGCCCGCCCGATCAGGAACCAGCTCAATATCCGACGCCCATTCTGAAGTCGTCGAAACAGGTGATGAATCGGGTGTCGCAACAGGCTGTTTCTTAATGGGGGAGGGGGAAGGTTCCGGTTGTCTTTGCGCGGTCACGCGCCGGAGTTCCCCCGCAAAAAAGGCTCGCACGTACGCCTCTATCTCCGCCTGCGCTTCCGGGCTGATCATCAGAGGCGCCAGAGCCCGCACGCGGGCTCGCTTGGGTTTCCGTGGACTCCAGGCGTCCGCGCTTTGTTGGACTAATCTCCCTTGCGCACGCGAATTTCTGGAAGAAGGGGAATCCTCCCAGCGCTGCCTATTGGGGAGGGCATTCCCTGGCATGGCCCCGCTCTTGGCCATCCTTGTGAGATCTCTAATAACTTCGCGAGCAGGCTCCAGGTGGTGCTGAACTGCCTCCTTGACCCACCTGTAGTTCGAGGGAGAGAGCTTGGATGTTTCCGCTTCCTCCCAGAGCATCTCCCGGCCAACTACGCGCTTCCCCAACTCGCGGCTTGGGAGCGAATGACCGGCCTCCCTTTTGATCACCTTGGTCGAGGCGGTGCGAATCTCGGCGGGGATCTCCGAGGGGGGCAAACCGATGTCTTGGAAATCAACCTGAGGACCGACTAGTTCACGAGCATCCCGAGGTAGACCGCTCCATCCGCTGAGGCTCCAGCGATCACCTTGTCCACCATGTTTTGATTCATTCTGAAGGCGCCCAGTGGGGATACTTCTGCCCAGCGGCTGGGCCAATCCTCCCAGGGGGCCCTGAGGAGAATTCGGTCCCTCGGACCAGGTATCTGGTCCGGCGGCATGGACACGAGGAGACCCTGGATGGGGGATTCCTTTTCCATGGATGGAATGGTGATCCAGTACATGTTCTGTCTGTCCGTCTGACGGAGTGGAGTCAAGTCCAATGTCGTGCTCACTTTCGACCACTTCTTGAGCAGCCATTCCATCGCCTTGAATCCCGCTGGTAGCGACTCCAGAAACTTCGGCATGGGGGGCTCCAGATCGCTCAGGCGGAGCGGCGTCATGTCCACGGATTTCGTCCCCGAAATCCGCAGTCCCAGGGGGCGGGGGAACTGTGGAAGAGGCGCATTCGAGCGCATCGCCAGCCTCCATTTCTGGGACCACCACTCTGGGCTCAGTGGGCTCCCACTCCCATAGCCACTCGTTGGTATCTGGGTCGAGGCTTCGGGCTTCGGATCGGGAGGCGGATCTGTGGGGTTCGGCGGGCTCGGACGAGAGGCCATTGCGGTGATCCTCCAGCGGGGATTTTGTGAGTGCTTCAAAGTGGAAAAAGGGGTCGTAACGGACACGCCCAGAAGTGGTCAATTTGACCCAGCTGAGGGAGCGGTGAACATCACTCAACTTGACGGCCCTGTGACCCGGAAGGGTCACGGTGAAGCCGCTTATTTTCTCGCCCCCAAATGACGGTTTCAGATGCAGCCCTTGTGCCTCCACAGCGGCCTTCCATTCGGGGGCGGGAAGGCCGTGGGGGACGCTCTCCAGTCGCTTACGGATTTCGCCCAGAACCTGTTTTATTTCAGTCTCGAGTTTGGGCTGCGGCGGGGGGACTTTGGGAGGCTGAATGTTCTTCTCCAGGACGGCACTTCGGATCGCGGCCTGGAGCCTCGTCCGGGGCACCTGCACGAAGCCGAATTCCACTTCCACTTGAGCCGCGACAACCTGGCTGCGTTCGAAATCGTGCGTAGCATTCCACCAGACCGTCAGCGGCTCTTCCTCCTCTGGATCTTGCTTAACATTTTTGTCCGGACCAGTGCCCCCAAACCCAATGCGGCAGATCGCCAGATGCACATGCGTATGGGCCTTGTCTCGGTGCGTTATGGCCACCCACTGATGACCCTCCAGCCCCATCCTCTGAATGTACCGTTCGGCCGCCTGAGCAATGATGGTGTCGCCAGGATCCTCGTTGTCCGCAAAGCTGAGAGTGTGGTGCATGACTGGCACTTTTGGCTTAGGCCTGAGGCGCCTCGAAATGCCGAACTCGCGGGTCAATTCCAGAGCGTTTCTTCCAACCATATTGCCGCCGATGATGGCGGCATTTTTACGCCCCATGAGGAGGTAGTTAAGCAAGCCTCGGAAGCTGCTTCCCTTGACGATGTTCGGTATCACGAGTCGGCCTCAGTACGCTCGTTGTTGACGACTTCCGATTGTTCGAAATCGGGCGCCATTTTTGCCAAATGAAGGCGGAGATCGTCGACACAAATTCTCAGTTTTTGCATCGCGCTTTGAGTCTCGTTGGCATCGATTTGGAAGCCAAGATGATGGGCGTGCGCAAGCTGGTTCACGTTGCCTCCAGCATTTCGGAGAGTGACGCTCAGGCGGCTCAAAACCTGGTACGCCTTGTCGTCGACAACTCCCCTCGGAGAGGGCAACCGATAACCGAAAATCCGGGCCCGGATATATTCCGCGGAAGAGAGATTCAGACGATCAGCCTGGTCCTGGATTTCCCCCCGCTCATCGTCGGACATCCTCAGGACGAACGTGTGCTTCCTGGGGCCTCCTCGGGGGGAGCGCGAAGGGGTTCGACCACTCTTCGGTGAGTCCCCGATTTGGGCTCCAGGCCGGGCCATTTCTAGGCTCTCGGGCGACGGGGAATCGGTAGTGTCGGAAGGGGGCATCGGGGTGCTCTCTGAGCGTGCAAGGGGGGGGCCGGAACGGGGGGCGCAGTGCGCCCAGGGGGGACCCATCGGCAGGGCCGGTGGGGGGAGCAATCTAGGGGAATCGCGACCGCAGGGAGCGTATTCGCCTAGGTTAGGTCCCTATCATCATTCTTGGTGGCAATGACCATGCCGGAAGTATATCCTCTCCCACAGACACAATGAGGCCCCGAATGCTCTCTGAGGAACACCGGCTCCGGTTGCTCAAAATTTTCGTAGGCGGAGTACTGGTTCCCGAGCAAACGGACGAACTCATCCATGCAACTTGGCGACAACAAACTGGCGTCTGTCCCCTGTGCTACGAAGAACACCCCTGGCATCGGGGTGTGGCGTTTCAGTTCGACGCGTACGCGACATGGGTTTGCATGGTGTGCGCGGTGTCTTTCAAGGCCACAACGGCAGAGCGAGAATCCAGGCGAGGAGTTCAACAGCCCAAAGCATCGGTCCCTACCCCGCCTGGGTTTGAACTGGTGTGGGTAAGAACCTCATGGTTGCCGAGACTCCCAGCAGACCCTGCCATCACGAGCATCCGGGTCGCCAAAGGGTTGGGAGTTGAGTCCGCACCGGTCGTTCGTGCTGCGATTGTCGAGGATCCGAACGTCGCGCGAATCACGCGCCCGAAGGACTACGACCCGGAGAGCGATGCATGGCTTCCATACCTGTTAAAGGGAAAGATTCACCGCAAGGATTCGGGCCTGCTTCCTTCTTACGTCGGAACAGACGAGGAACTCGTGACGACGGAGTTCATTCACGAGCAGCTCGGACTCGAGATTGGTGCTTTCGAATCCCTGGAAATCGAAATGAAACATGGTCCAACGACCCTCCCCTATGTCGAAGGTGATCGGCTGCACCAGGTACACGCCATGAGTCCAGCCGAGCGGTGCCATCTGGTGCCGCGTTGTGGACTTGTCGAACGGGATGCATGGGAAGCAATGCCGAAGACGGATTTCGATGGTCTCGGACTTGCGCTGAGATTGCCCCTGCCTGAAGGCCTGATGATGTACTTCCTTCCGTACCATTCCTGCCCGCACTTTTACCGTGTCGCAGGTCATCGTCCGTGGCTATCAGGGCCAGACGATCTGGCCGACAAAATCGGATTTCACCTCGGGAGATTTTGGAATCCGTGGGACACGGAATCTGAACCGCTATGGGAACGCGTTTTTGGTGATGCGTTGGTGCCCGGATTGCCGCCTGACAGTATCGATGAAACCTGATCTGAATCACGAGCACTGACTGATTGCGGATTGATCCAAATAAAAGAACTTCAGTAATCAATCCACAGATCGTTTGCTTCTTTTGAATTCAAAAATAATGCTGTTGCTGATTTTTCCGCGATTGCCGCTGTGGTAAACGCAATGCGTTTTCCAACCGAAGGTCGAGGGAGGCGGTTTGGGTGTGGAAAGGTCGGGGGGTCCTGTGGGAAACCGGTTCACTCGGTTTTCCACGGGAGGAACCAAGCTTTGCATACGCAATCCGCGCCCGAGCAGAGGCAGAGCCAATGACTGGTTCACCGGAACATATTCACAAGTGCGGCCAGATCTTTGATGAAACGATCCCAATGACCCATGAACGGTATGCTCATCGGACTAGATTCGATCACCGCAATTCAACAGACAGATGCACGATCTCCTCGTGGATGGCCATAGCTTCGTGAACGGCCTGCGTGGGTAGTCCAGGAGCGGCCTTCTCCAAAGCCAGGATGCAAGCGAAGCGCCCCTTGCCTACGCGCCAGACATGCAGGTCCGCAATGCGGACATCTTCTCCCCATTCGGGGTGCGCGGTCACAACCTCGCGGATCTCATCCACGACGGGATTGTCCATCTCAGCGTCGAGCAGGACCTTGGAGGTATCCCGGATCAGGCCTTTGGCCCAAACGGCGACCAGGATCGCTCCTGCGAAGCCCATGATGGGGTCGAGCCAGTTCCAGCCGTAGATCATGCCGCCGAACAGAGCGAGGATGGCGAGCACAGATGTCGCGGCATCGGCGAGCACATGTAGGTAGGCGGAGCGCAGGTTCAGGTCGTGATGGTGATGATCGTGCTCGTGCCCATGGTGTTCGTGTCCATGGTCGTGGGATTTCCCGAGGATCAAGGCGCATACAAGATTCACCACCAGCCCCAGGATCGCCACGACGATGGCTTCCTTGTAGGCGATAGGTCTGGGCGAGAACAGCCGCTCCGTGCTCCCGATCACCATCAGCAGTGCCACACCAAGGAGGAACAGAGCGCTGGCGAACCCGCCAAGGATTTCGATCTTCCACGTGCCGAAGGCGAATCGCTGGTTTTGGGCATTTCGACGCGCCATGACGTAGGCGAAGGAACTGAGCCCGATTGCCACGGCGTGGGAACTCATGTGCCAGCCGTCCGCCAGGAGAGCCATTGAGTTGAACCACCACCCAGCCACGATCTCTACGGCCATGGTGGCAAAGGTGATCCACATGACGAGGCGGGTGCTCCGCTCTGCGGCCTGGTTTCCAGAGTGAAAGGCGTGGGTGTGGGTTTTGAAGTCCCTGTCGTCTGTCATGAAACCTCATCCCTTAAAGGCGAAAAACAAAGTCCGATCGGTTGTCGGTTTTTAGATTACCCTGGAATGACGGTGTCCAGAATCATGAGTCACATGCCTTCCCCACTCACCCTCGGCGACCTGGAAATGCAGGTGCTGGAAAAGCTCTGGGCGCTCGGGAGTGGCGATGTTCGCGCCGTCCACGCTGCCCTAAGTGGGGGGCGGGAGAACCATCCCAACACCGTCCAATCCGCCCTGGAGCGCTTGCACCGCAAGGGTGTCCTGGATCGTGAAAAACAGAGTCACGCCTACATCTACAGCCCGAAGGTGACCAGGGAGGCCTTGGCGGCTCGTCTCATCGAAGAGACGCTCCAGCGGGTGAATGCCTCCGAGCCTATGCCCACCCTCGCGGCATTCGTGGACCTCGCGGCGGGACAAGATCCCCGTGCTCTCGATGAACTCGAACGCCTCCTGAAGGCGCATCGCGCCCGCCAGCAGGAGCGGTGATGCACGCCCCCGGCCTACTTCTCGCCAGTGGTCTGCTTGTGGGTGCCGTCGTGGTGGCGGCGTCCCAAGGCATCGGCATGGCTTATCCGAAGCTGCGCTCGCGTATCGACCGATTGGCTCCAGAGGACCGGACCCAGGTGCTTTCCTTCCTGGCCGTCCTGCCTTGGTTGCTTGCCTTCGGCGCTCTGTTACTGGCCTTCCTGCCGTCCTTTGTTCACATTCCCGGATGGATCGAGGACCACTGCCTTCCCCATGAACACCACCCCCATCTTTGTCTCGTCCACGGTTTCTGGATGCCTTCGGGGCCCCTCTGGGGAAGCGTCGCTACCCTGGGCCTGGCTGGAGCCGCCATGTGGGCGAGGCTGGTCCACCGCATCATCCGATCACACCAGGTGGTTCGCGGGTTGATGCTTGTGAGTCATACGCAGGGATCCATCCAGGTTCTTCCGATCCAACGGGCCATGGCCTTCACGGCGGGCCTCCTACACCCGAAGACGGTCGTCTCGAAGGCAGTGCTCGAAAACCTTGAGGCCGACGAACTCCAGGTGGTCCTTGCCCATGAGAAGGCCCACGCTTCTCGCCACGACGCCCTGTGGCGCGTCATCCTGGAAGCCATCCTGCTCGGGATGCCCCAATCACGGCGGAGGCTCCTCCTGGAGGACTTCTCCCTCGCCTCCGAAGAGGTCTGCGACCGCCGGGCGATTTGTCCAGAAGCGACTCCAGATCGCGTGGCCGAGGTGCTGCTTCGAATGCAGCGCCTCGGGTGTCTGCATCCAGAAGGAGCCCTCGGCGCCACAGGCTCCCACCTTGTTCGCCGGGTGAAGGCCCTTCTGGACAATCCCTATCCACCGCGTCCGTGGTGGATGAAGGTCATCTGGCTCAGCCCCCTGCTCCTGCTGCTGGCGGACCCGGTGCACCACGTCGCAGAGTCCCTGCTGGGCCTGCTCTTTTCCTGATCTCAACCCGACCTTTGGAGTGCGCCTGTGTTTCCTGAATCGAAAATACCGATAGCGACTCGGTTTTTACTCCCCGCCCTAGCCCTGATCCCCGGTCACGCGCAGGTGGCGACCCCGACCACCGCCTCGCTGACCGAGGCAGAGGCCGTATCGCGAGCCCTAGCTCGCCCGGAGTGGCAGGCCGTCACGCAGCTTCCGGCGCTCCAATCCGAAGGCACGGCGAAAGAGGCCCGAACCTGGCTGGCTCCTGGTCTGGAATGGGATCGGCAACGATTCACGGGGCCCCTGCCCAATAGGCGGGAGGACACGATCCTCCTCACCCAAGGCGTGGATGTCTCGGGTCGCTGGATGGCCAAGCGCGAGGCCGCGCTCAAGCGCCAGGATGCCGGAAAGGCCGAAAGCACGGTGCGCACGGCCCAGGTTGCCTCCCAGGTAAGGCAAGCCTTCTTCGAGGTCGTGGCGGCCCGTGAACGCAGCAAACGCATGGACCGTGCGCTCGCTCGGTTGGGCAAGGTCCAGGAACAGGTGGACCGGCTTCACGCCGCCGGGGAGATGTCCGGCCTGGACCATGGGCGGATCGGGCGTGAGATGGAAATCCTGAAGGGGCGGCAGGCTCAGGAATCGGTAGCCCTGGTGCAGGCGGAGGCGCGGTTGGCCGCTATGGTGGGTTCGTCTTTGACGGACCTCCAGGGCACCCTGCTGCCCCCTGCGCCGGAGCCCCTGGACCAGCTTCTCTCCCGCCAGCAGGCGGGGCCCAGCTCTGTGATGACGAAGGCGCTCGAAGGGGCAGCTCAGGCTGATGCCAAGGTGGCCCGGCGCTGGATGCCGGACCTCCAACTTGGGGTCGGCGTGAAGCGCTGGCAGGAGAACGGGCTCTCCGGGAATGGCTCCGTGCTGTCCCTGGGTGTCGCCCTTCCCATGCCGGGTCGCGTTCAGGGCAACCGCATCAAGGCCGAAGCCGAGGCGCGAGCCACCGCCGCCCAGGCGAAACTCCAGAGGGAGCAGGAGGAATCGGAGCTTCGCAGCCTCTGGCAGGAGGCCACCCAGCTCCGAGCCTCGGCGGAAGGCATGTCCCAGGCGACCGTCGATCCTGCCAAGGTCGAGGCCGCCCTTGATGCCGCCTTTGCCGCCGGGGAGATGGATCTGCTGGCCCGCCTGGATGGGGCTCGCAGCCTCCTGGACGCTGAGTTGGCCTCCCTTGAACAGGCGCACCGCGCCCGTCTTGCTTGCATTGCCCTTGATCGTCTGATTGGAAAGGTGAATCCATGACCCACACGTCCACCTCCCTTACCTGGAGCCTCGTTCTGGGAATCGCCCTGGCCGGAGGCTTGGCCTGCAAGAAGAAAGAGGCTGAAGCCGGACATGACCATGGCGCAGCCGCAGGCCATGCAGGGCATGAGGCCCCGGATCGGCCATCCTTGGCGCCGACCCTCTATGCCGATGGCATGGAACTCTTCGTGGAATACGCCGTGCTGGTGAAGGGCGAAGTATCTAATTTCGGCTCTCACCTGACCCACCTGGAAGGCGCTCAGGCCGTCAAGGATGGCAAGGCCGAGATCATCCTCACGGGGGCGGGTGGCGAACAGCGGTTCAGCACGGAGGTTTCCACGACTCCCGGCATCTTCCGTCTCGCGATCACCCCCACCAAGCCGGGTGAAGTCCAGGCGAAGATCGTCTGGAAGGGCCCAAAGGGGCAGGCCACGTTTGATCTTGGCAAGCACACCGTCTATCCCGACCTCGGATCCTCCATGAAGGCCCCGGTTCCGGAAGTATCCGGAGGCATTTCATTCCTGAAGGAACAGCAGTGGAACGTGCCCTATGCCATTACGCGGGCGCAGAACCGGCCCATGGCGGACGGCTTCGAAGCCTATGCCTCTGTAATGGCGGTGCCCGGCGGTGAGGGCCGCGTGCTCGCTTCCGTCGCGGGTCGCCTGGAAGGGAAC
>JAUYES010000750.1 GCA_030691225.1 Holophaga sp.
GTTGCCGCAGGGGAAGCACCCTTCGGCGTATTTCAGTTCCTTGCCGCTGGAGAAGAAGGCGTTGGTCTGGCCGCGCCGCGCCACGCGGCCCTTCTCGCGCAGTTCGAAGGCGATATCGGTGGCATGGGCCTTGTCGCGGCTATTTAGGGTGATGTTGTAGGCGATGAGAAATTCGCGGGCGCCAGTGATGAGTGCGCCGAAGGTGGGAACAAAGGTGGCCGGGCCGAAATCTGGCTGCCAGCGCGGATCCTTGAGCTTGTCTTCCAATCCCTCGTACTCGCCCTTTCGCACCACGGCCAGGTTCTGGCGTTCGGGAATAGCGGCGGCTTGTTCGTAGAGGAATACGGGAATGCCCAGTTCCTCGCCGACGCGCTTGCCCAGGCGCCGCGCCAAGTCGGCGCAGTCTTCCATGGTCATGCCTTCCACCGGAATGAAGGGGCATACATCGCAGGCGCCCATACGGGGATGCGCCCCGGAATGCGTGCGCATATCGATCACTTCGCTGGCCCGTTTGATGCCTCGGAAAGCGGCTTCCACCACGCTATCGGGGTCGCCCACAAAGGTAACCACGGTGCGATTCGTGTCGGCACCGGGATCCACATCCAGCAGGGTCACACCCGCCACGGCCTCGATGGCTTCGGTAATCAGCCGCATCTTGGCCATATCGCGGCCTTCGGAAAAATTGGGAACGCACTCGACCACACGGTGGGACATTGTCGGCTCCTTGGTGCTCCGCACCCTTCGGCGGCGCTGCTTCATATTGTGAAGGAGGGCTGTCCGAAGGGGGAAAAAGCGTGATCAAGGTCAGAGAGAAAGGTCTAAACCGTCCGGCTGAAGGCCGTGGTGGAGGATAGTCGTTTGAGATAGGCATCAAAGGGAAACACGAGGTTGCGCACGAAGCGTTGGCCCAGCGTCGTAATGAAGATGCCTTCCTCTTTAAGTTCGAGCACGCCGAAGGGCACTTCCAATTCCAGTTCGGCCAAGGCATCCAGGAAGTGTTCCCGACCAACACCCCAGCGCTCCTGAACCTCGGCCCAGCGCAGTTGGAAAGTGCCCATGAGGCGGTGAATGATCCAGCGTCGCATTTGATCATCGCGGCTGCGGGCGTGGCCCTTGTGAATGGCGAATTCACCACCCGTGACGGCGCGCTCCCACTTGGCCAGGATCTTTTCGTTCTGGATGTAGGTGTCGCCCACATCGCTGATGGCACTGGGGCCAAAGCCCAGGCAATCGGTCCCGGCTTGCACCGCGTAGCCCATGAAGTTGCGAATGATGCGGCCATCCTGAACGGCCTTGGCCAGTTCATCATCGGGCCGGGCGAAGTGATCCATGCCCACGGCCACGTAGCCATGGCTTTCCAGGATTTCCGTGGCCATCAGGAGCAGATCCAGCCTCAGTTCGGCGCTCGGCAGCGTTTCTGTGGGAATGGTGCGTTGGTGGGGAAGCATCTTGGGCAAATAGGCGAAGCCGTAGATGGCCATGCGATTGGGTGAAAGCTCCAGGGTGGATTCCAGGGTGCGCCGGAAGGTCGCATGGGTCTGGCCCGGCAAGCCGTAGACCAGATCGAGATTGACGCCACCAAAACCTAGTTCGCGCGCTTGTTTCACCGTGGCCAGGGTCTGATCCCAGGTTTGGCCCCGGGTGATGAGTTCCTGCACGTGATCATCCAAGTCCTGCACGCCGAAGGACACACGGTTGAAGCCCAGTTCGCGCAGGGCCGGAAGCTGATCGGGCTCCAGGAAGGTTGGATCCACCTCGATGGCAACTTCGGCATTGGGCAAAAGCTGAAAACGATCCGTGATGATGCGGAAAGCCCGCTGGAGTTCGGGCACCTTGAGGTAGGTGGGCGTACCGCCGCCCCAGTGCAGTTGAATGGCGTTGCGGCGATCGGGCAAGTGCTTGGCCCAAAGCTCGACTTCGGCTTCGAGTGCCTGCAGGTAGGCTTCCACGGGCGTGTATTTCGGGCTCACCGTCACATTGCAGCCGCAGTAGGAACAGCGGCGTTTGCAAAAGGGAATGTGCGTGTAGAGCGACAGGGCTTCCGTAGGCCGGGCATTGGCGTTGGCCAGGGCCGCCACGGCGCCTTCCTGGGGAAAGTTGTCCTGCCAGACGGGAGGCATGGGATAGCCCGTGTAGCGCGGCCCAGGTCGGTCGTAGTGCTTGACGAGGTCTATCAGAGGTAGGGTCATGGGTTCCAATCGCAAAGCCACCAGAGTACAACGACCCCGAAGCGGATCGCGTATTCGGCGTTCTAAGTCTGATGCTCGAAAGACGTAACCGTGTCTAGGGCTTAGGCCTCTTTGACCGTATCGATGACAGCGCTCAAAACCTCGGGATCCGTTTCAGGCAGCAACCCGTGGCCCAGGTTGAAGACATGAGGATGGCCCTTCATGGCATCCACGATGGCGCGGGTCTTCCGGCAGGCGGTTTCTTTCCCGGCCAGCAGCATGATGGGATCCAAATTGCCC
>JAUYES010000760.1 GCA_030691225.1 Holophaga sp.
GTCGGACCAGAAGAGACAAAGCGCCAGCTGCCATCGGCATTCTTGGCCACCACCGGGCCACAGTGGTAGATGACGGCATCCTCAAGGATGGGTTTAAGCCAATCAGGCTTCTGTTCCACCATGAATTTATGGCCGGTGTCCCGGCTGAGAATCACCTTACCGCTGAGAAGAACTTCATCGCCCACCTTGAGGGCTCGAATCGCGTTTTCAGTAATGGGAGTGGTTAGCTTGATCATGGCTTCTCCTACTCGAAAACGGCAAGGCCATCGGCCGCGACACAAAGGGTCATGCGACGACTGCTCCAGCACATGTAGCTGATGCTCACGTAGAAGCTAGCGGGGTGCCTCCAGAGTTCTTCCACGAAAAGCCCCAGCACTGTGGTCTTGCCACCATAGCCCATCGGGCCGATACCCAGAGTATTCAAGTCAGCCAGCAACGCTTTTTCAAAATTTGCCAAGTCGACATTCGGATTTTCGCTGGTGAGTTTGCGCAGCAACAGCTCCTTGCTGCGCTCGTAACCTACAACCCGATCCCCGCCGATACAGACTCCCAAAATGCCTGGTGAGCAGCCTTGCCCCTGCGCCTTCACCACCGCATCGATGATGCATTTCCGCACGCCCTTGAAGTCACGACCTGCCCCCAAAGCGGCATCGGGCAAACGGTACTGGGCACCTACATTTTCGCACCCACCGCCCTTAAGCATGACTTGCACTTCGATGCCTGGATGCTCCCATTCCTCGAAGTGGATAACCGGATGTGTTTCAAAAAAGGGATCCAGATTGTTGCCTAGATTCTTGCCCGCCATGGCCGAGACACAATTCGGGCGCAACCAGCTGCGCTTGGTAGCTTCCACCACCGCAGCTCGAATCTGAGTTTTTACGAGTCGCTGACTTACCCCCAAGGGATGCCGCACCCAAAAGATCACCGTGCCCGTATCCTGGCAAAGAGGGGCTCCGTGGTCATCCGCGAGCACCACATTCTCGATCATGGTGTCCATGGTGTTGGCACCACGACTACCTTCAGCCTCTGCGTTTCGGCCTTTCACAAGGGCATCGATGATGTCTTGAGGCAGGCGCGACGTGGTGCGCCGAAGGAGTTCCAGCACCGCAGGCTGCAGATCCAGCGATAAGGGATTCGCGAGATTCGCGCGCCAGTCTTTTGGCAAAACCGATTTGCCTTCGACCACTTCTGTGGATGTGAGCACGGGTAATGAACAGGATGTCATCGACACTCCTCTTGGATAGGGTTCCGGAATGATAAAACCGAACCGATATCAAAGGGCCCAATATCTGGAAAGTGCGAGGGTGAGTCCAACCAAGGGCATCTGTCCACCGGAAAGGGCAGTCCCTTTCAGGTCGAGGTCCGTTTGGTTCACAAGCCTCAACAACCGGGCAATGCCGTCGGGTCCGATCTTATCGGCCACCCGAACATACCCATCCACCAAAAAAGCCTGCTTCGGGCTAAGCCCCAGCGCCGCCAATAGCTCGGAGGCCTTGATGCCTTGGGCTCGGGCTTCCATAAGCCGGCAGAGGCGGTCGACTTCGCGGCGTGCCTGCCCCAAAAGCCCCAGGGGCGCACCGTTCGGGTCATCCTCCAGGGCAAGATGCAGGGTGGACAAGGCCAGCGCCGTTTGTCCCCGCTGCCAAGCCTGGGACCAGGCAAAGGCGTTTTGCTCCCCAAGCCGGAAGGTGGCTTGGTCCACCAGCGCACCATTCACCTGACGATCCTCGGCCAGGAGATCCAGCACTTCAAGGGTTCGCTTCAGCACTCCTGGGTTGCCTCCGAGCCGGGCAGCCAGTCGAGCCGCAACTCCGCTATCGAGGCGCAACCCTAGGCTCCGCGCTTGAGAGTCCAGAAAAGCTGCCGCCTCTTTATCATCCAGGGCTCCGACCTTCAGAACTCGACCCTCCTTGCCCCAATCCGAAAACGGCTTGGCAGCCAACACCCTGCCAGGTGCGGCACTTAGGGCAGCCCGGGAAACCAGCAGCAAGCGGGTATCGGAAATCGGATTGGCAAGCAGAGCCTTTATCGTGGGGGGAAGTTCCTTCGGTTTTTCCAACAGATTTTCGGCTTGGGGCACGATCACGACCCGACTCGCACCCAGGGGCGCGGATTCTGAAAGGGCATTTTGCACTTCGGGCCAAGGGCAGCCTTCGCTACAAACCAACAGCGAAAAGTCCGCCCATTCGGGATCAACGTGGCGAGTCTTCCAGGCCTCCATGGCCTCGCGTCTTCCTTCGGAATCTTCCCCATGCAGGAGGGCGAATTCCTGTTTCAGCCACGCCTCGGGAACGGCCATCAGTCGCTCCCTTCCAATAGCTGAGTTAGGAAACTCTCGGCAAAATCATCGGCCAAGGTTTCCACAACCTGCAGTTCACGATTATCGAAACTGGCAAAATTCTGATCGATCCGATACTGATTACTGAAGGTCAATTTGGGTCGGGAAATGGCCACGGCGCCGGTTTGACCATTCAAGAGCTGAACCGAAACCACAATCACCACTTCCACTCGGCTGGCTGTCCCGGCACTGCCCTTGGACTGAGCATTACCAAGCGATAGACCCAGGGGCCGCAATTCGTATTTTTCCAGCGTGGCCTGCAGCACCCACCGAGAAGCCCCGCTCTGAGGCAGCAACGTCCATGGCGATGCGGCCACGATGCGGTTTTCAAGGGCCTTGCGGAAAGGCTCTTCCAGCCCCAAGCGAGGCGTGTGGTTGCGAAAACTGGCGATGCGGATGGTCTCGCCTTTCACCATCCAGGCCGAGGATCGGGGACGCCGATCCAAGCGCTGGTAGCCGCAGCCCACCAGCGTCACTAAGAACAAAAGAAAGAGAAGGCGATGCATTAGGCGGGGTTGTAGATTCCGACGTAGGGCAGGTTTCGGTACTTGCCATCCAGATCCAGGCCATAGCCAACCACAAAGTGATCCTCGATGGTGAAACCAACGTAATCAACGGGCACCTGTACGCGGCGACGGCTGGGCTTATCCAGCAAGGTGCAAACCTTAAGGCTTGCCGGTTCACGATCCATGAGCAGCTTGCGCACCTTGTTCAGCGTCAAACCGGTATCAACAATGTCTTCCACAATCAAAGCGTGGCGGCCTCGAATCGAGCGATCCAGATCGTGCAGGATTTTCACTTCGCCAGTACTTTCAGTGCCACCGCCGTAGCTGGCCACCTGCATGAAGGTGATATCAAAATCGAGATCGGTGTTGCGAGTAAGGTCTGCAAAAAACTGGAAGACGCCGTTGAGCAATCCGATGACTACCAAGTCTTTTCCTTCGTAGTCGGCGGCGATTTGGGCACCCATTTGAACCACCCGTTCCTGGATCTGATCGAAGGGGAGCATGGGGTAGATGCGACTTCGCGACATGGTCATTGGAAATTCTCCTGTTCATTCATTCAACCCGATGCACACGGGCCGGGTCTACCAGGAAGCGGAAATTCACGAACCGCTTGCCAATCACCCCGAGTCCTCCAATGATAGCCCTGGCCACCCAAGAAACCCTGATGCTTCCTGATTCCGACTCCCCCTATCACGCGCCGGAAGTTCGGGCTTGGGTAGAGGCTGCCCAGTTGGGGGATTCCTCGGCTTTTGCCAATCTGGTGGAGCGCTTCCAGCGCGATGTCTACGGCAAGGCCTTCTCCATCCTAAAAAACCATTTAGACGCCGATGATGTTGTCCAGGAGACCTTTCTCCGGGTCTATCGCGCCCTGCCTGGCTTCCGCTTCGAATCCAGCTTTCGAACATGGCTCATCACCATCGCCACCCGGCAGGCTCTCAATTTTCTGGATCGCCAGCGCTTCAGCCACGAATCGCTGGATTCGATGGAAGAAGGCCCCGAGCATGCAGCCCTGCGGGTTGAGGATAATCAGATGACCTCCTTCCTGGACCAGGAGTCCAGGCGATTGTTGCAGGAGGCCCTGCCCCGGCTACCCAAACGCCAGAAACAAGCCTTGATGCTAAAACTAGAGAACGACTGGAAATACGATCAAATTGCCCAAGAAATGGGCAGCAGCGTGGGCAGTGTTAAGGCACACATTTTCCACGCCATCAAGAACCTCACCCGCTACATCCAAGGAGCCGAATCATGAGCGAGGCTCACCTTATTCCCAACTCCTGTCAGACAGCCCTCACGGCCATCGAGGCCGAGCCCTTGACGCTCAGCCCTGAGGTGCAGACTCATCTCCGCACCTGTGCCGCCTGCGCCGAGGCCCGGGTCCAATGGTTGGCCCTCGAGGAAGCGCCCTTCGCCCTAGCCCCGGCAGGTTATTTTGAAAATTTGCCGGGCCGAATTCAACGAAAACTGCCATCCCGCCCCAACCAGCGGCCTCGCTTCGGGCGTTGGATGTGGGCAGCAGCCGCCGTGCTCCTGATGACCGGCGTTGGCATTACCGGTTTCTGGCTGGGCCGTGCCAACCAGCAACCGTTAGTGGAGGCAACCCTGCCGCGAACGCCGAGTGATGTGCAGGAACTACTTCCCGAAGCGCCCTTTCAAGATGCCGAAGATGCCATGGCCCAGCTTTCCCGTCTTTCCAAAGCCGAGGCCGAGGCCGTGCTGAACCGCATGGATAGCGCAAAAACCGCAAAGCCCTGAACCAAAACTGGAGTTAGTCATGTTTCGAGTCGCCCTTTTCCTGATCCTTCCCGCCGTCATCCTTCCGGCTCAGGGCAGGATGCGTCCCGAACGCCCCCGTCCCCAACTGGAGCGCCGCGAAGCCCGCCGGGATCTAAAACGGGACATGATCATGTCCCGCATCCACCAGATGCGGATGAACCGAATTCAGAATGCCTTGGGGGTTTCCGCGGACAAGGCCAGAGCGATCTCGGATCGTTGGGCCCAATTCGATCAGGATTCCATGGCCCGCCGACAGGACACCCGCAAACTGCGTGAACAAGTCAACGGCATCCTGATGGGTCCTGGCACCGAAGACGAAAAGAATGCCAAGCTCCGCCCCATGATCGATCAGTTGACTGCGCACCAGAAGCAGCAACAGGATGCCCGACAGGCCTTTGAAACCGATATTCGTGGTGCCCTAACGCCTGCCCAGCAAGGTCGATTCATCATCTTAATCGAGGAGTTCCAGCGCTCCATGCAAGAAGCGATTGCGGAACAAAAAAAATGGCCCAGCCGAGGCGTGGCGTCTAAAAAAGAGTGATTTCCTTGGTTGCGGCACTTACCACAAAACAGCGTTCATTGTTCGACCCCTGGTCGACGGGAACCACAAAGAAACCGGGTCTGCCCGGCTGATAGCCATTGGTGGTCCCAACCATCACTTCACCGTCTTTGAACACGATGCGAATTTTCTTACTCGCCTGAAGTCGATCTGGGTCGAAGGCATTGGATTTCCTGTATTCCGGCTTCCCCTCCAGATCGTGCACAAAGAATATTGCCTTCAACGTAGAAAAGGGCACTTCAAGGGGCTTCGTTCCTGGTTGGCTGCCCGCAAGGACTAAATGGAAGCGATCCTTGGTGGGCAAAAAGTCGTTGGTAATACCTTTCATTACGTATCCATCGTGACAGTGGGCGACCACTTTGTTCATGAGGGACTCCCGATACATGCACATGAAGGTTGAAGGGTTTCAACCATTGCACGCCTGCGGAAATGGGAAGTCAAGAAATCAAACGCAGCTCAGTGCTGACCTGCGTCGAGAATCATCGGCACCACCATGGGCCTCGTTTCCGTTGTTTTCCGAATGATGCGGCGCAGCGTCTGCCGTAAAAGTTCGATGAGCAGATCCCGATTCTTCCGGATTTCCGGCGGAGCCTCTTCAAAGGCCTTGCGCACGGCACCGCGCAGCAGCTCGCCGTAGGATTCGTCGTCGGAAAGCACCACAAAGCCTCGGGTGAGAATCGCCGGATCTCCAGCCAAATCGCCAGTCTCGGGATCCACCAGGAGCGTTGCGATCACAATGCCGTCTTCTTGCATGATCAAGCGATCGTGGACCACGCGGGCATCCACTCGGTGCGAAACACCTTGGTCAACAAAGCATTTGCCGACAGGTACGCTGCCGACCATGCGGGGTTCGGCCTTTCCTAGGAACTGAAGGCACTCCCCGCCTTCCATGAGCAGTACCCGCTCCTTGGGCCATCCCAAGCTCTCGGCTATCCGCCCATGGGCTTGAAGGTTTCGGTAATTGCCATGGATCGGCACCATGGTTCGGGGACGCAGGAGCCGGATAAATTCAGCGGCTTCCTCCCGCTGACCGTGACCCGAAGCATGGATCGGTCCCAATTCATCGGAAGAGGTTTCCACCCCTTGTCGCGCAGCCACATCCTGCATTCTGGAAATGGCCACTTCGTTGCCGGGAATGGACCTAGAACTCAACACCAGCCGATCCCCGGGCGCAAACTTCAGCCCCTTGACTTCGCGTCGAAGCAGCCGGGCCATGGCACTCATTTCCTCGCCCTGACTACCCGTGCAGAGCACCAGAATTTTCTTCGGATTAAAAAGAGGAGCCTCATTGGGCTGAATAAAAATATCGTCTGGAAGCCTTAGGTGTTTCAATTCGCGAGCCACACCAACATTGCGATCCAGGCTGCGCCCAAGGATCACCACCTTACGACCTTCTTCATACGCCAAGTTGAGCAAGGTCTGAATGCGATGGATGTTGGAACTGAACATTGCGATGAACAGCTTGCCCTTGGTCTGTCGGAAGGCCTGCCGAAGCCCTTCACGGCACGTTTCCTCCGAGGGCGAATGACCGGCCTTCATCACATTGGTGGAATCGGAGAGCAGGGCCGCGACGCCAGCATCCCCCAAGGCCCGAAGGCGTTTCACACCGGTAAGACGCCCATCCGTGGGCGTTTCATCCAGTTTGAAATCCCCGCTGTGAACGATCACCCCCTGAGGAGTATGCAGCGCGATCGCACAAGCATCGGGAATGCTATGGGTAACGGGAATCCACTCGGCCTCGATCTCGCCGCACCCAATCTTGATGCGGTCAAAATCGCTGACCCGGCGAAGCAGTTTGCGGTCCAACTCGAATTCCCGCATCTTGCTTTCCAACAACCCCAGGGTAAATGCCGTGCCATACACCGGAACCGGCCAGCGCTCCAAGAAATAGGGCAGTGCACCCAAGTGATCCTCGTGTCCGTGGGTCAGGAGGACCGCATCGATTTGATCGGCAAAAGGCTCCAAATACGCAAAATCCGGCACGATGCTATCGATCCCAGGCTCATCATCCGAGGGGAACAACTGCCCGCAATCCACGAGAAACAGGCTCTTGGCAGTGTGCACCACCATCGCGTTCATGCCGAATTCTCCCAACCCACCTATAGGGATCAGCCGCAATTCATCCGCGATGGGAGGGGACTGCCAGGATTCAAAAAGAGTCTGAGGTGCTTGCATGGGATCCAATGCTAGAAAATTTGATTATCCCACCGATTTCCTCAGTCGCCCCAGCAGTTCCATCCAGGCCTCCACAGGCACGGCCTCTGCGCGAACCTGACCAGGCAGATTGAGGGACTCCAGAATCTCTGCCGTTCTCTCGCCGTCAACGAGCCCTTGCCAGTTATTGGACAGAGTCTTGCGCCGATGGGCGAAACTGCGATGCAGAAGGATTAGAAGCTCTCTTCGCGTTTCAAAGGAAGGAGCATCGGGTCTCGGATCGAAGCGCAACACCACGGAGTCGACCTTGGGAGAGGGGCGAAAAGCGCCAGGACCAAGCTTCATCAGCCTCGTCACCCGGCAACAAAGCTGTGCCAACACCGATAAGGGCCCAAACTCCTTGGTGCCAGGTTTGCCCAGAATCTTCTGCCCAACCTCCAGCTGGAACATCAGCACCATACGCTCCCAGGGAATGGGTTCCAGCAGAAACCGCGTCAGGATCGGCGTCGCCGCGTTGTAAGGCAGGTTTCCCACCACAGACCACGGGCCACCTTCGGGCAGCGCCACCTGGACGGCATCACCGTGGAATAAATGGAAATGACCGCAGGTCCGAAATCGGTCGGCAAGAAAGGCGATAGCCTCCGGATCGAGATCCACCGCCCACAGTGGACGCCCGTCGCCGAGTAGTCCTTCCGTGAGCGTTCCAGGCCCCGGGCCGATTTCTAATAGGGCCGGCGCAGGGCTGGCCAAGCTCTGCTGCAAAAT
Organism: Holophaga sp.; assembly: GCA_030691225.1. Lineage (GTDB taxonomy): Bacteria > Acidobacteriota > Holophagae > Holophagales > Holophagaceae > JAYREN01. The sequence goes on from JAUYES010000760.1 coordinate 8,096, forward strand.
GGCGCTGATCGCACTCTGCTGGACCAAGAAATTTTGGCCGAAGTTTTTTTTGGGAGTTAATACTTTTTCCAAATTCATACCAAGCCGCCTTAGCACAAGAAAAGGGGCCCTTTTGAGGGCCCCAAATTGCCAAAATCCACCGCACAATTACCGGATAATCCTCCAGGTCTTCGTCCGGAATCCGAAATTCTGGACCTTACCCTTAATAACTTCGGTTTCGGCACCGGCTGTTGCGATGGAGCCAGCTTGCCCAGTAGCGGTCTTCCCCTGGCCACTGACCAGGATCCCCACACTGCCAAGCCCCGTGAGAGGTCCCGGAATATTAGCGAAGGACACAGCCCGCCCACTGCAGGTCGCCAAACTACTGTCGAATTTGGTTAGATCGGCAGCCGTAGTCCCGCTATTAAAAACAGGGGCCATTATGTTGCACATGCGATAGATATCCGTTTGCCCCGTCCCTGAGCAGGCCGCCTGTTCGGCGGGGATTAGCGGGTCTG
>JAUYES010000765.1 GCA_030691225.1 Holophaga sp.
ATGGGCCTACTCGACGGTGGCGGTCTGCTTCTGGTGGAGGACTACATTTTCTGCTTTGGTCTGGATGTCGATCTCGACGCGGCGATTCATCGCCTGGTCGGCCTTGGTAACTTCCTTCAGTCGGGGCTGGGAAGAACTTAGCCCTTCGGTACGGATATCGGAGGCGGGAATACCAGCATCGACCAGGACCTTCGCCACGGCTTCGGCGCGCTGCTTGCTCAGCCACAGATTGAAGGATTCCTTGCCGACCTTGGAGGTGTGACCAGTGATCACGAGGTTATAGGGGCCTTTGATTTCTTTCAGGTTTTCGGCGACCTTGTTAATTGCTTCACGACCTTCGGGGCTGAGAATGGCCTTACCGTTGGCGAAATGAAGCGTGGCCTCGTCCAGGATGATCTTTTTGGGAATGACCACCGGTGCGGGTGCCGGTGCAGGGGTATAGACCACCACCGGGGGGGGGGCAGGTGTCGGTACGTAGACGATCTGCGGAGGAGGGGCCGGGGTTTCGATGACGACTGGGGGAGGGGCCGGAGCTTGCACCACGACGACGCGCGGTTTCTTACCCCAACGTAGGCCAATTCCGGCTAGGGCCTGGCCCTCTTTACGGGTGACCTTGGATTCGATTTGAACGAGACGGCCTTCCAGGCTGGCAAAAAACTGATCACCCAGCAACACCTGGAAACCTAGGCCCACCGTTCCGCTCAGGCGAGTGGTGTGGGAACCGGTCCCTGACAGGGGTGAGCCGATGGTGGTGCTGCCAGCGCCCAGGCGCAGAAAGGGGCGGAAGGTTGCAGGGGTGTTGAAGGGGTTGAAAAGCACAGATGCGAGGGCGTGGGCCTCCTTGGAGTTTCCGTAGCCGTAATTCACATGCGTGAACAGGCCCGACGCCTCAAGACCCCAATGCTTGTCGACCCAGGTGCCCATGCCAAAACCAATGGCGGGTTGCTGGGCTCCGGGGTTGTTGGTGCGATGGTCGGTGATGCCACCTTGGACCTGCATCCAGCGGAAATCTTTCTTATCGTCTGAGGCCATCAAGGATCCAGCGGCCAAGGCGAAAGATAGAACGGCGAGAGAAACGCGCATGAAAACTCCTAAGTTGGCCCATGAGTGGGCCTGGGTG
>JAUYES010000766.1 GCA_030691225.1 Holophaga sp.
ACCACCCGGGCCTCGCGATTCTCAAGTAGACGTGCCAATGCAGGAGCGTCCTCGAGCAGCGTTTCGTATCGGGCCAAAGGAGGTTCGCCCTCCTGGCTTTGCAGGAAGGTGCGAATACGACGCGTCTTCATTTCGTAAAGCGCCACGGCCATGCGATCCACGAAGGGGTAACGCTCGCGTAAGGCATCATGCAGAGCCCTCAGCTTGCAGTGAAGACCGCAGGCGGTACCCAAAACCTGAAGCGAGTCCGGACGGGACAAAACAGCCAACATAGAACCTAGCCTCCCGGGGTCACCCAGAGGCTAGGTTCTACAGAATTCGGCGCAAGAGCCTATTTCAAATTCACATCGAAGGGCATCCGGGCATACACGCCACGGGGGTCATTCAGAGACTGCAGCATCACCAAGGTCCGCTCGAATTCGCCCTTCAGAGCATCCACAGGACTGGCTTTTACGAGCTTACGTTTTTCGCCCTTGTTGAGCATCTTCAGCAGCTTCTCGATGGGCTCCTTGGCGGCTTCCGGCGCGTCAATCTTGTAATCGCCTTCGATCTTGGCCAGCTTGGCAGCGTGATTGATGGCGTCCTGCAGGCCACCCATTTCATCGACCAACCCAATCTTAAGCGCGGCCTTGCCAGACCACACACGGCCCTGGGCGATTTCGCCAACGGCCTCTTTCTTCATCTTGCGGCCTTCGGCGACCTTGCCCAGAAACTGATCGTAGATGTCGTCCACCAGCGTCTGAATTCGCGCCAATTCTTCGGTGGTGCGAGGGCGGGATAGGGAAGGCGCCGCCAACTTCGCGGTCTGCACGCTATCCCATGTAATGCCGTGGTCGTTGGCCAGTTTCTTGATATTGGGGATGGTCCCGAATACGCCGATGGAGCCCGTGATCGTATTGGGTTGGGCGAAGATTCGATCGGCGTAGGTACTGATCCAGTAGCCGCCCGAAGCAGCTACGTAGCCCATGGAAACCACGACTGGCTTACCCGCAGCCTTAAGCAAAATCGTTTCGCGCTGAATGAGTTCTGAAGCCGAAGCGCTGCCGCCGGGGCTGTTGACACGGAAGACAACGGCCTTCACATCCTTGTCCAGGCGCAATTTGCGAAGTTCGCGGCTCAGACGTTCGCCACCGATCTGGTTGCCCGCACCTTCTCCATCCACGATCTCGCCTTCGGCGTAGACCACCGCGATACGATTCTTGCCCTTGGCCGCCTCGCCCGGAATCTTGAGGTAGGTGTCCATCTCGATCTGGGGGAAATCCTTGTCCTTGGCCTCTTTACCGCTGACTTTCTTTAATTCATCCAGCACTTCGTCGTAGTTGGCGATCTTGTCCACGAGCTTGGCCTGGAGCGCTTCGGGGCTCAGAACTTCACCCTTTTCATCGGCCAGTTTCTGGATATCGGCGGGAGTCACCTTCCGGTCCAAAGCAACAACGGTCTTCCATTCTTCCCAGATATCGCCCAGGTACATCTGGGTCTGTTCGCGGTTGGCATCGCTCATTTTTTCCAGGAAGTAAGGCTCCACAGCGCTCTTGTATTTACCTACGCGCGTGATCTGCATTTCGATGCCGTATTTTTTGAAGGCTCCGGCCATGAACATCGGCTCGGCCGATAGGCCTGACACATCCAAGCCGCCCATGGGATGGACATAGACCGTGGAAGCACCTCCACACAAATAGAGATCCTTTTTCGCATAGCCCAAATTGTAGGCAATGACCGGCTTGCCGGAGGTAGCCTTGAAGCGCTGAATGGCTTCGCGCAATTCCTTAAGGGCCGCAGGGCCACTGGCATAGCCCGCCGACTGCACATTCCCGGTCAGGAAAAGGGCACTGATGGAAGAATCCTTGGCGGCACGATCCAGACCCTTGATCAGCGTAGCCAGAGGAGTGCCTGCGTCACCGCCACCCTGTATGGCCTTTTGAATGGCCTCGCCGGGACCCGCATCCTGGGCGGAATCGGGAATGGACTGGGACAAATCGAACACCAGCACCGCTTTCGCAGGCACCTTGGGCGTGGAGGGTCCCATGGCGGCCACCATGCCGATCAGGAGCAGGAAGCCCAGCCCCCCAAAAACAATCAGCGCCAGCAAAGACGCAAAGAAGGACTTGAAAAACGCTTTCATACGCGACTCCGAGAGTGTGGGTTCATGATGGCAGATTTCCCGTGGGATCATGGACTATGGCTGAGTCCGATCCCATTTCCGTAAAACGATTGCTAGAGCAGCTCAAGGTGAGGCTCGAGGCTGCCTTCGCCTCGGTCTGCATAATAGGTGAAGTTAGCAATTTCCGCGGCTCAGGCAAACACTGGTATTTCACCCTCAAGGAAGAAGGCGCCTCTCTGCAATGCGCTGTATGGGCCGGGCAGCAGCGCTTTCTCCAGCACACCCCCAAGGATGGCCAACGCGTCATTCTCAAGGGCAGCCTGAATCTCTACGTGGCCGGTGGCACCCTGACCCTGGCCGTTACGCATTGCGAGCTGGCCGGTGTCGGAGATCTTCAGGCGCGGTTGCGACAACTGGAAGCCGAACTGCGCGCCGAAGGGATCTTCGACCGCCCCAAGCGCCCCCTGCCCCGCTTTCCCAAACGTGTTGGAATCATTGCGGCCCAAGGCGGCGCGGCCCTGCGAGA
>JAUYES010000768.1 GCA_030691225.1 Holophaga sp.
GTCGGAATAATAATTCCATCACCAATAATGCCGATATTTGCCATGCTTATAGGCTTGTAGGCCTACGCTCACTCAGGAATTTTGTGCTGCAGGTTATGAGCGCCCCGCCAGCCATCGCAGCATGGCCTCGGGTTTTTCAAATCCCATGAGTCGCGGACGCACTTCCTTGCCTTCGGCATCCATGAGCATGACTGTGGGATAACCCGTGATCTTAAAGAGCGGCTGCAAGTCTTTGCGCTTGGCATCGGTATCAATGCGCACGGCGATGGCGTTCTTGGCGATCCATTCCTGTACCGTTGCATCGGGCCAGGTCTTTTCGTCCAGTTCTTTGCACTGGGCACACCACTCGGCATAGATGTCGACCAGCACGAGCTTGTTCTCGGCTTTTGCTTTTTTCAGGGCACCTTCGAAATCTTGCTCAAGCCAAGACTTGTGGGCGGGTTCGTTTGAGGCGACGGCCCCACCTTGCGGAAGCAAGCGCACATTCAGAAAACCTTCCACAGACTTGATTCCCACCAGGAGTCCCAAGGTCAGCAACAGGATCGCAAAGCCACGACGCAATTGGGGAACCAACCCCTCGGCAGTTTCAAAGGCCCCGAAGACCCCCGCGCCGACCAGGAGTGTCAGCGTCCACATGGCGAAGTTCAGCCATTCAGGCGCCAGCAACCGCACATTCCAAGCCGCAAAGGCGAGGACAACCAAACCCATGATCTGTTTGAAACGGGTGAGCCAATTGCCGCTCTTGGGCAGACCAGCACTGAAGGTGCCCACCAGCATGAAGAGCACGCCCATGCCAAGCGTGAAGACGAAAAGCTTGAGACCGCCCAAGAAGACATCGCCCTGCTGGGCAATGCCCACCAGCACGGCACCGATAACAGGCCCCACACACGGCGCGGCTAGAGGACCTAAGACCAACCCCATCAGGAACGCACCCAGGAAACCCTGCCGAGGGCCGCTGCCCTGGAGCTTGGCTTGCAGGCTTTGCGGCAGTTGAATTTCAAAGGCCCCGAAAAGACTCAGAGCAAACACGCCAAAAAGGAGTGAAACGGGAATCAGGAAGGCGGGTTTCTGGGCAAAGGCACCAAAGGCCGCACCACTCTTGGCAGCCACCACGCCTAGCACGGTATAAGTGACGGCCATGCCCAGCACGAGCATCAGCGATAGCGCAAAACCCTTCGCCTTGCCACCGCCCTTGGCGCCAATGATGGCCATGGTGATGGGGATCATTGGATAAACACAAGGCGTCAAACTGGCGCCCATGCCCGCGAGAAAAACCAAAATAAGCGCGAGGAAAAGCCCCTGGCGCTCAGGCGGTGCGATTGGGCTCGGAACAACAACAGCCGGGGTTGTCATCGGACTCACAGCCGGGGTAACTTCCGACTTCGTTTCCACTTTCTCTTCCCCACTTCCAGCGGCCTTAGCCGCTGGAATGGCTGGAATATCCGCCGCCTTCACTTTCAGCAACTGGACCGTTGGCGGATAGCAGACGCCACCTTCCCCTTCGGTGCAGGGCTGGTATTGGACTTCTAACTGAACCTCTCCGCTGAGCCCCTCGCCCATTACCGGAATGCGCACGGTGCCATGCCAGACGGGATCGTTCAGTTCATCTACGCCCGTGGTCTTGGGCAGCGGACCAGCCTTCAGGGAGCCGGGCTTGGACTTGAGGGTCACTTCCATGAAGGACTTTTTCAGGTGCGCCCCTTCGGGCACCGTGACCACCACAGCCCCTTTTTGGAAGGCCACTTTCACATCCTGCTCAGGATCCAGATTCGGCGCCCGCTGCGCCCAAGCCGCCAGAGAGAAGGCCAGCGTGAGGAGGAAAAATTTGAGGGT
>JAUYES010000774.1 GCA_030691225.1 Holophaga sp.
CACCCAGATCCTGCTGAACTGGGCGGACAACCGCTCCAGTGCCCACGAACTGGATTCCAACCTCAAGACCATCACCCTGCGCACGGCGGATGCCTTCAACGTGAACATGGATGTGAGCGTCATCATCCATATCCCCATGAAGAATGCTCCCAAGGTGATTGCCAATTTAGGTTCGGTGCGAAACATGATCTCGCAGGTGCTGGAACCGGCCATCAGTTCGCACTTCCGCAATGCGGCCCAGTACATCAAGGCGCTGGATCTCTATACGCAGCGCAAGGAATTGCAGGAAAAGGCCAAGGAGCACATCGATGCCGTGCTACGGGTTCACCACATTGATTCCAAGGACACGCTGATCGCCGATGTGGTGCTGCCGGTGGAACTCACCAAGACTGTGACCGATCGTCAAATCGCGGAGCAAGAGAAGAAGACCTTCGCGACCCAGAAGGAAGCCCAGGATGAACGCCGCAACCAGGAAAACGCTAAGGCCCAGGCCAACATGCAGCCCAAGGTCGTGGAATCCGAACGCAACGTGGAAATTCAGAAGAACCTAGCCGAAGGCCGCATCAAGGAGGCCGAAGGCTCCAAGCAGGCCGCCATTCTGATGGCTGAGGGCGAGGCCACCGCGGTTAAGTTGGAAGCCGGTGGTAAGGCCGAAGCCACCAAGGTCAACGCTGCCGCCGATTCTGAAGCCATCACGAAAGTCGGTAGCGCCGAGGCGGCGATCATTCTCGCCAAGGGCACCTCCACCGCTGAAGCCTACAAGCTCGAAGTCGCGGCCATGGGTCGCGAAGTCTTCGGTCAGATCCGCGTGATCGATAAGATCTCGGCCAGCGACTTGAAACTGATCCCTGACAACCTTGTTATTGGCGGTGGGGGCGGCGAAGGAGGCGGCATGGTCAATGGCCTCTTCGGCATCGCCCTGCTGGAGAAGCTCACCGGCAAGAGTTTCGTGGTGCGCGAAGTCCCCTTAGAGCCCACCAAGGAATAACCTCTACTGGCTTTCGTTTGCTGACTAACAACTGCCCGCCGAATGGCGGGCAGTTGTTAATTGAACCAGATGGCCATGCCCATGAATTCACCTCCGAACACGCTCATGGCCTGCATGAACTTCTGGGTATTGATCTGAGATCCCTTGCGGAGATAACGGGCTGCGGGTCCTTGTTTCATGTTTTGGCTTAACGAAATCGACTTTGGGGGGTTATCCAGGAAGGCCTTGAGATCGAACCCGAGGGCTCGGTCCTTGCCCCAATTCGGTAGCAACAAGCGTCCCTCCAATACGCTTTGGAGATCGCTCACCATGGAGAGCCAGGCGGTTACCATCTCCCGGCGCACCGGCACACCCAGGACGCCCTTTTGCGAGGGTGACGGCAGCCACTCGCGGTCATCATCGGTCTCGGCCATGGCGCGCTGCCAGGTGGTATGGGAAAGGGCGCACATGGCCAGCAGATGTCGGCGCATGCTTCCGAGGGCCTTGGGGTCGGCAAAGCGCACGATGCTTTCGCGTTTGGGATTGTTCTCGTCGTTGTCATCTTCGACTTGGACGGCCTTCAGGATGGGGCGTTCGAAAAGGAGCGGCCCGATGGCCTCCCAATAGGGCTGGATATCCAGGGAAAGAAGAAGATCGGTAAGGCCCATCAGCAGATGTGTATAGCCCTGAAGCCACGCGGCGTCGGTGGCGTCAAAGGCTACTTCGAGGTTGCCCTCAAACTCTTGGGGAAGCCCACCACGCAAGGCACCGACCAGATCCAGCAGTCGATCCGTGGCCTTGCCATCACCATCCAGGTCGAGCATCACTCGGCCCAAGGGAAGGGCGAATTTGAAATTCGAATCCTTGACGATTTTTAGTGTCAGCTCGGCCTTGGCGAGATCAGCTTGGAAGGTTTTCAGCAAACGGCGCAGCCCGTCGACACTAATGGGCGCGGGATTTGGATTGTGAGGGACGGGCAGACGCAGCACGGGCACCAACCGAGCCTTACTGCCGTGGCGGTGGAGCCCTTGGCCCAGATGTTCAAGGGCGCGCAGCGTCTGCGCCACGCCCAGGGCAAAACGCTCAGCATCCGTGGTGGTTTTGAGGGTTGCTTCCGCCTGGGAAAGTGGACCTTCCGTAAGGATTTTTACGGCGGGTGATTGGGCCTGAAGGGCCAGAGCAAGGGCGGGTACCAGCAACGTGCGAAGGGACATGGAGGGCCTCGGTGGGAGTGCCTTTAGCATGGAACGAGATCGAGGCCTTCGCCACCTCTAGGTAAAGCAGAGGTTCCACGGCCATTGGTAATTTCGAGGTTCTTGATTCCGGTCAAGGCGCTTCCCTGTTTTCTCTTCAAACTTCTGGCAGGGGAGAATCCATGTCAGATGCCATCCACGGTCGAGAAATGTATGAGCTGGTCGCCAGTCGTGTCGAGGGTTGGAGTCTAGTGGACCTTCAAGCGGAAGCCGAATCCCGGTGGGGGAAGCAGTCCGATTTCTGCAACTGCCATGGGGATCAATTCTCGTTCGATACTCTGATTCCCTTTCTGGCGCAGAAAGGAAAAGTGCGGGTCGAAGCCGATCGTATTTTTGCCGGGGAGCCGCCCCACCAGCACTGATACAGGGTTTTGCGTTTGATGCTGACTTAAAAAAACTGGCTCTTGGGATTTGCGGGAAACAGAAAGACAAAACGTCAAGGCGCGAAGACGCCAAGAAAACCTTTGAACACCCAAGCGACAGGTCGCTGGATCCGGCCTAGCGGGATTTCCGCTGCCCTTGTAGCGCCGTTACTTGTGCTTTTCTTGGCGCCTTCGCGTCTTGGCGGTAAATTGTTTTCCGCCAAGCCGAAACCTCGCAAAGGCAGTCCTCCACCTGCGGTTCCCTTACTTGTCTTCTGCTTGCCGGGTCAATACGCCCAGAAACGTGAGGGGGCCATTGGAATCATTGATCAGGCCGTGACTTCCGCCCGCCTTGACCAGGAACAGATCGCCGGGGCCCACGGGAAAGCGTTCACCGTTGAGGACTCCGATGCCGCGGCCTTCCAGAATCAAATAGAGATCCTCCGTATTGGGATGCTCATGCTCGCCAATGGTGGAGCCGGGCTCCAGCGTGGTGCGCCCCATGCTGAGGATGCCGTCCATGTCACCAATTTTTAGATAATCCACACCTCGGGCCGCTCCAACACCGCCGCGAATGTTGGCCTTGGGCTCTTCCACTAAGTCGGAGTGTCTGCAAATCATTGGGGCCTCAGCGGAGAAATGGGCGTTTCCGACATTCTCGGCAATGGTGAGCCCTTCCATTTGCAGAGCAGAGCGATGCCAATCATCACAGCCACCGCACCAAAGACACTGGCTTCCAAGCCGAAGGCGCCCCCGGTGAGCCGATCGGCCTTGCCCTGAAAAGCGGGGCGAAAGCAGCCCTTGGTTGCGCCGCCGTTGACACCGAAGCCGAGCACATGGTCCAACCCAGAAGGATCAAGATCCACCAGGCATTGCGCAGGCGCTGGTTTGAATCCAAAAATATCGTTTCCAAGGGTGACTCCAGAGCGCATGGGGCATCAGCTATCAGGGAGCCCAAAAAATTCTCCCACAGGTGAACATCGGCACTGGGGTGGGACTGCTGAAAAGGATGACCGCCGTAGAGAGCAAAACCCCTCTGGACTTAATTCTGGACCCTCTGGGGCCACACTCCCAGGGCTGCCTCCATGTTTTGAGTAACGAAGAGGGTGCCAGAACTCCGAAATGAGGGCATCGCCACGATTCCAGGTGACCTAATTCTGAGCGAATCACCCTTTCCGATGCTCTTTCAACCTTGATGATTACCCAACCAGTATTTCCGCCTTGATAAATGGGACTTTTGAACTACCGATCCACAATCATGAAGTGGTGGGACGACTGAGGGTGACGGCTTGGACTTCCTTCACATCACAGGATGGTTTCTCTCCCAACCAGTATTTGAAGTCAATGGTCACATCGAATGGCGCTAGCGTTTCGAAGCCAGGCGGCACGATAAACCGCCATTTTTGGGCCGCCTGGACCACGCATGGGAATAGCGCCTTTCTACCTGAAATTGGGATGACCAGGACAGGCACGCCCTTTCCGTCTATGGTGACCTTGACCCTCACGGCATCCCCATTTTCGGCCATGCTATCCCTCCCGATTCTCCAGGTGGGCTGGACGCTACTTTTAAGTTTGAGTGTATTCGTGATTGCTTGGCGGTTCGGGCCACCGAAGCCGCTCCCGTTGCCGACACTATCTCCATCACCCCGTCCAAAGCCTTTTCCATTCCCCTTGGGCGCACCATTGCCACCCAGATGCACGGGAAGACTCTTATCCAGAACAAGCGGGCGGGGAAGGGGTGCCCAAACTTGGTCAAAAGTCAGCGCTGTTGGCGTAGGTTCCAGCAGGGAAACCTGCGCCAAGGAAGCTGGCGGCTGGATGATGACCTTGACTGATTTTAGGTTCCGGAGAGCCGGGTCGATGGATTCCGTCCCATCGCGGTTGCTCCCACCTGCAGGCCCAGAGAGGTGTCCGATCTCGGGATCATATGCTGGAGGCTTGAGGGCAGCGAGTTCCACGATTGCGATGCAATGTGCCTGCGCCTCGTTGGATCCTGGAGCGAATACCCGCCAGAGGCTGAGGATCCAAGCCACGATCAGGCAAAGACATAGGCTTATGAACATGGATAGATGCGGCCGTATGGCCGTGATTTCTCGGGAGAAGTCGGGTTCAGGAGGAGGACCACTGACTGGATAGAAATCCTGGCAAGGAGCCACCTTGTTTCCAAGATCACGGATCACGAACTGCCTCCAGAGGAAATGGTTATCAACCCCAAGCAATTCATTTGCCAAAGCAATGCACACATAAAAATCATCCACAATCCTATCGTCGGGACACCTCATCCCAGATTGCGCGGGTTTGAGTTGATGCAATTCCCCTAGTATGGTGGCAATTCCCGACACTATTGCCTGTTGCGGAGGCCTCCAAAGCAATAAAAATGCATTCAATTTCGGCATCATTAGTCTGGAGTCTATGCTTTGGTGAAAAATCAATGACTACGCAATTACATCTCGCTTAAATCAAGACCATTGGTAGGGATGTTTTTTTGGGGACTATAAACCCTCGTCGCGGCCAAGAAGCAGTGGGCCTTTGTCTTGCTGTTCCACAGCGGAGCCTTGTCGATGGGAATGCTGTCCACATGGTTACCCACCCAGCCTCCCAGATTGCGTCCCATCAAGTGCAATCCCGGCGTCCCCGTTATGCTCGGTGGCATTGGGACCTGCCATCCTAGGTCGGAGTGCGATTGTCAACCCATGAAAAGACGCTCATCGCATTCATGCTTGCTCGCTTGCCCGGTCATCCTCTCCCCGGCCGCCTGCTCGGCGCGGCTTGGCGTAGGGTCTGCGTCAGACTTGTCCAGGTCGCGGCCCGCCATGCCGCGCTGCCTGAAGACGAAAGGCCGGACCATGATGCGGACATGAGGTTCTTCTCGCTGAGCAAATCAGGCTTCCCCAGCATCGATGCAACCCTCGACGCGCTGGAGCGGCAGCGTTCATCAAAATGAGGTTCCCTCGCTACTTGATGAGCACACCAACGAAGCCATGAAAGCCCAACCCCGCTGTCTATTCACAATTGTTGATCTAAGGTCCTTATAGACTGGAATGGGGAAGCCGGGTTATCACTGGGAAGGCACAACCGCTTGGAAGCTCAGTAGCCGATAACTCAATGTGACCTCTTGTTCCTGCAATTGGGCCAGGGCCGCTTGGGCGCTGAACCGTTCGCCGCGGTAGCTGCCCAGGAGGAGATCCTTCAGGGCCATGGGATCGAGCCGGGTCCTAGAAGTGACGATGTGTTCGTGCTGGAGCTTAAAGAAGGGTTCAAAGGTGGTGATGGTGGCGCCGGCGCGATCGGAATCGGGGGCTTCACCGAATAGGGCCCCTCGCAGTTCTTTCTGATCTTCCTCGTGGGCCACGACCACTAGCAGATGGCCGCCAGGAGTTAGCAGCCGATGAAACTCGGCGGGGTTCTTGCGCGCGGTGATGGAGGTGATCAGATTAAAGCAGCCATCGGCAAAGGGCAGGGTGCGGTCTGCATTGGCTACCACCCATTGGGTGTGCGGATAGGCCCGGGCAGCGGCATCGATGGCGGGGGTGGATATATCGACACCCCAGCCTTCCAAAGCGCATTGCGCGCGCAGGGCATCCAGGTAATAGCCTTCGCCGCAGCCCGCGTCCAGGACCACAGCGTGGGGCGGCAGGTTCCAGGCGGCCACCTGCAAGCAGAGGGCATCCCGCAGAGGTTCGCCGAGGCCCCGCTGCAGGGAGCGTCGGCGCGCTTGGACAGCGGCTTTGGAATCACCGGGGTGCTTGGCTTTGCGCTCCTGTACCTGGAGCAAATTGCAGTAGCCGCTCTTGGCGCGATCAAAGAGATGCCCCTTGGTGCAGACAGCCCGGGAAGGCTCCCACAGCAAGGGCTCCGAGCATCCGCGCACCGGACAAATCAAGGAGGCGCGCAGGGGGCGTTGCGGGGGCTTACTCACGTTGGCATTCACTCGCCGCGTACATCCAGGCCGAACAGATGACGGGCGACTTCGGCGCGATCCAAGCGACGGCCCGGATCGGGCTCGTCTTTGATGGCATCGGTGGGATTGCGCAGGAGGCACCGCACCATGGATTGGGCCATGAGGCGAATCTTTTCGCGATCACCTTCCGGAATGTGGGTGAGTTGGTTCAGGCGCTGATCGAACTCGGCTTCGCGAATGGTTTCAAACTTCTGGCGAAGGGCCGTGAGGGTAGGTGTTACGGCCAGGGCTCCGAACCAGGAAAAGAATTTGTCGATCTCTTCTTCCAGAATGGCCATGGCAGGCCCGATCTCGTTATGGCGCTCCTGGCGATTGCGTTCGGCTATCTCTTGCAAATCGTCTACGGCATAGAGGAAGGCGTCCTCTAATTCGCCGACACTGGGTTCGACGTTGCGCGGGATTCCCAGATCCAGGAAGAACAGCGGTTGCCCCCGGCGCTCGGCCAGAGCCTTTTGTGCCGTTTCTTTCGAAAGAACATGGGTGGTGGCGGAGGTGGCAGAGATGACCACATCGGCGTGGGGAAGCCGCGCGGCGAGCTCTTCCCAGGGATAGGCCTTCCCGCCTCGACGACAGAGTTCCTCGGAGCGAGCGAGGGTTCGGTTGACCACCTCGATATTGCGGGCACCCCTTGCCAGCAGCAGATCGTAGAAGATCGAAGAGGTTTCTCCGGCGCCCAAAATTAGAAATTTTCGAGGCGCAAGATCTTCGAAGATCTTCTGAGCAAGTTCGATGGCCACGCCGGGAATCGAAATGGGGCGGGAGCTGAGCCCTGTTTCGGAGCGGACGCGCTTGCCGGTTTCGAGGGCCTTTTGAAAGAGTCGGTGCAGTACCGCGCGAGTCGCTCCGGCACCCGAAGCCAAGCGGAAGGCTTCCCGCACTTGGCCAATGATTTGGTCTTCGCCCAGAGCCAGGGATTCGAGCCCAGCGGCAACTCGCAGGAGATGTCGCACGGCGTCGGTGCCACGAAAGCGGTACCCGGCGCTTTCGATATCCTCGTGGGGAACCCCATGGAATCGTGAAAGAAATTCGGTGAGGGCGTAAATGGGGTCGCGGCCCTCGAGCCCGCTGCCAGTCAGGCCGTAGACTTCGCTGCGGTTGCAGGTGGAAAGAATGACGCCTTCGGAAAGGAGCCCTTCCTGCCGCAGGGCCGCAAGGGCCTCTCGCACCTTATCCGGTGAAAATGCCAGTCGCTCGCGCAGTTCCACAGGGGTCTGCCGATAATCCCAACCAACCAATACGAGGGGTGAATCCGCGAGAACACTCACCGGAACGAGTGTCCATGGGAAATAAAGAGATTAACGATGGTGTAGGAAAAAAGGATGGCCATGAAACCCGTTACAGAAAGCATCGCTATCTTTTTGCCACCCCAGCCAAGCCAGCGTGGGAAAAGGGTGAAGAGGTAGATGGCGATAATGAGGAACGTGAAGAGCACCTTGATATCCCAGAAAGTGCCCCAGTTGATCTTGGCCCAAATGAGCCCGAGTACCGATGCCACTGTCAAAGCGCTGACGCCAATGATGACCGCGGTGCGATGCAATCGGGACAGGACATCCAGAGCGGGCAATCTTGAAAAGAGAACGCCGAGCTTCCGACTGCGGATTTGTTTGTTCTGAATGAGGTAAAGCTGGGCCAACACAAAGGAAAGGGATAGGGCTGCGTAGCCAATCAGGGCCGTGGTGACGTGCGTGGCAAAAAGAGGTCCAGAGATCTTCGGGCTCTTGATGACCATTTGGCCGCCTTGATTGGCCATGAGGGATGCGCCCAGGAAGAGCAGAGCAATGGGAATTACGAAGGGACCCGTGGTGCCTTCCCGATGCCTCAGTACCAGAATTCCATAGGAAAGAATGACGACCCAGGCGAAGAAGGACATTGAGGCCGGTAGATCATGGTAGGGCACGGCCCGCACAGCTTTGGCTCCCAGGTAGAGCGCGAACCAATGGATGACGAAGGCCAGCAAGAGAAGGCCATACGTAGCCTTGCCATAGGACGGTTTGTTCCTGCGCAGATGCGCGATGGAAAACCCCTCGGCTGCGATATACAGCAATAAGGTGATGATGCTCAGGCTGGTTGGTCCCCACATGGAATTCATCATACGCAAACCATCCTATGATTCGGATCCCATGTTGCCACATCGGTCTGGTCACGGGTGGGAAGAGGGTTCCCTTCTGTCAACGATGCCAACACATTCCGCATAGTTCGGAACCTGATTATTCTAGATGCGGCCTCCCAATACATCGACCCGAATCAAGATCCCGAGCGAGTAAGTCCCGCGAGCCGCGACTCAGCAGAAGATGGTTTTATCCCGATGGTGAGCCTGCCCTCCCCCGATCCAATCGTTGAAGGGATTGGCTGAATACAGAAACAAACCTGAACTGTGAGAGATGGCTTTGCAGCCTTGGATCGATTAAGCGCTGCCTGCGGCCCGACAAAGCTGGCGAGGAAAGGACGTCGGGAAAGCACGGGAGCATTTGTCCTAGGCCGACCGCTTGTTCCGTGGCTCACCGGATCAGATGATACGTGGCTTGGCGATTCAGCACCCAGGTGACCTTGCCATCGGGGCCGACCACGGCCTCCTCCTCCAGCATGGCCTTCACCATACGGTCATCCCACTCCGGCACAGGGGTGCTGGCTTGGAGTTCGATGGAAAACCAGGTATTGGGACGCACGGGAACATCGCCCCGGATGGGCAGCGCGCGCTGCTGGTCCCACAGGCCGATGGTGGGGCCCGCGCCGTGGCCGTGATCGCCGATGGGATGGGTGTAGATTGAACCCTCGATACCCTCCGCCTTCATCTGGGCCAGGGCACCGAGGAGCACCTCGTTGCCTGTGCGGCCGACAATCAAATGGGCTAGATGAATGTCCTGCAGTCGCTGACCGTTGGCGAGACACAAGTGGAGAAGCGCACGGCGCATGAGGCACCTCGAAAGGGGGATGGAACTTCAGGATAGGGGTCGGCCTGCACAGGCGCTTCTATTTCCTTCTAGTGCAGGTGAACACATCGGGAAATGCATGGTTTCGGTTCGAAGCATCGACCAGAACAGGGCCGGAGAAAGGTTGAAGCGTCAGGCTGTTTTGTGGGTATTTGTCCACAATGGTCCTGGGCTGCGTGTGTTTTTAAAAGGCCTTCGTGCCTGGATCACGTGGATGTAGTGCTTGGACGATTGCTGACCCAGAAAATTCCATATCGGCATACGATTGGCGAAAGATCGGAGGTGAACCCGATGACTCCAAGTCTGGACAACCTATTCGAAGGTCGCCCCCCTCGGACAGCCTTTCATGGCATCTATGATCTTTCGGAGACTCCTCGGATTCATGCCTACGAGGCTTTGATGCGCGGGCCCAGCGGGCTTCCCTTCGAGGGGCCCATGCTCGCCTTTGCGTTTGCGCACTCCATGGATCTGCTTCGGGAGCTCGACCTGGAATGTGTGCGCCGGGCCCTGGAGGTTGGACCTAGGGATCGTCGGCTATTCCTGAACCTGCATCCAATCACCCTCAAGGGTGGAGGGGTTGAGGACGTAATAGCCCTTGCAGAGGCCTCTGGACGGCCTCCCCATGAACTTGTCTTCGAACTGGTGGAACATGGCCCGGATCAAGAATCCGAGATCATTGGCGCCATGTCTGCGCTTCGCCGCGCGGGGTACGGACTCGCCGTGGACGATTTCGGAGAAGGTGCCTCCAATTTGCGACGCTTGCTTCAGCTTCGTCCTGACTACCTCAAACTGGACCGCTGGTTCGTCAATGATGCCGACCGGGATCCAGGTCGGAGGGCCGTGGTACGGGCCACCGCCCAGCTGGGCAAGGATCTAGGGATCCAGGTCGTGGCAGAAGGCGTTCGGAGCGAAGTCCTCATGGATCTGGTCCACTCCGCGGGCATAAATTTGGTGCAGTGTTATCAGTTCCAGCCTCCTGGCCTGCACGACCCCCTGGCTGAAATCGGGGAGGATCATGAAGCCGGGCAGGAACTGAATCCCTCCATGCCCGGCAGTCCAATGCTCAATATCGTGGATTCACTGGAAGAGCGCTCCCTGGACGCATTGCCCTTCGGGGCCATCCAACTGGCGTCGGACGGGACAATCCTCCAGTACAACCGCTACGAAGAGGATCTTGCCCGGAGAAAAGCTTCGGATGTTATTGGGAAGAACTTCTTCACTCAAGTGGCGCCCTGCACGGATGTGCGTGAGTTTGCCGGGCGATTC
>JAUYES010000782.1 GCA_030691225.1 Holophaga sp.
CCGCAGGAGAAGGAAGAGGGCTCTTCTCTGATGGGTTTCGTTGCGTCGCTTTGAGCGAGGTCCAATAGGCAACTAGTCGCTGGATGGATTCTGTGTCTCCCGGCGGGCCCTCATGAAACAGGCCGAGCGCCGGATTTCGCCAGTTTCGGACTGGGGGTTCTTGATCGAGAAGTTTCTGGAAAACAAGTTTCGCGTGTTCTTCCTTCTTGGCAGGTCCAGATATTCCTATCGAAGTGGAGACGATGGCAGTGGCAAGAATGCGTCCCAGGCTCCAATTGCTCTCAGTTGGCACCATTCCTCCTGCATTAGAAAACGAGTTGGCAGCTCCGGGACGCTCGAACAATGAAACTAATGTTCGGGCACATTCTGAAATAGCCTCTCTATGAGTTTCCGCGTGTCCTCATTGGGTTCTGCCGCAAGGGCTTGTTCAAGTAGTGCTCGAACTTCATCTGGCCAATTGGCTTGCTCCCATCCTTCCAGGGCCTTGATCGCCATATTCCTGGTTCGGATCACGGGGCTTTGCAGGCCCGTGTTAATCAGCGGCCAGCCCAATCCAGGAAATTGATCCAACGCCTGAAGGATGAAATCCAAGGCGTTGAATTCCTGGTTCAAAGGGCCGCCCCACATCTTCACGTCCGGCCCAGTGGCCATCTGCTCCAAGGGCAATCGCTCTTCAGCAAGAGCAACCAACTGTGCCATCCGACCAGCATCCTTGGTGCGCGTGACGGACCACCATCCGTCACCCTTGTCCTGTCGCAGCCGATCCATGTGGATAGGCCAGACGTCCATGCCCATGAGCCCGGCGGCGCGATCCGCCTCGGCGAACAGGACTTTGTCTTCAGCGTCGAGGGCAGCCTGGATTCTTTCCTTCCATGCCGGGTTTACCAGAATCTTTTGGCAGTGAGGGGCGATGCCGGTTCTCGCATCCGAGGGCCAGGTTCCCTTTTCGGGGTGGCCTTGCTCTTCACCTGTCTGCTCATGTTCGGCCCATTGCTTCAATGTATGGGTGGTGATGTAGTGAGCGACTGCTTCGCCCCGGCTATCTACATGGTCCAGGTAGAGACGGACGATCTCAGGTCCATCCGGAAGGGTTTCCAGCCCCTCAAAGGGCCCGCCCTCTCCGGCCACCAGGGCATCCAGAATTTCTGCAGATCCCACCAGGACAGCATCAGGAGGTGTGTTCTCCATCAAGGCTTGGAGCATGCCGCCACCGGTAGCACAGGGAGAGGCAAGGTATTCCGGCATCACAGCATTGTGGTGCCCCTCAATCAGCAGCCAGTGTTTGATTTCGGGACGGGTGGCGATCTTGGCCAATCTCTCCACGGAATGAATTCGCCCCCAGCCTTGCACACCCTTGGCGAGGTCCCACAGCGAAGTCTCGGGGTCATCGAAGGTATTGCCGACCGCTACCGCAGCGTAGAGGGTGAACTCGTCATGTCGGCCTAGGACCATGAGCGTTTCTCGATGATCTGGCCCGATAAACATTCCCAGGATGGCCATGGCGAATTTGACAGGTTCTCGATCTGGAGCATTCTTGGCCAACCAGTGGGCAAGGCGCCAAAGGCGGGTAGTGTCCAGCTTCTTGGCCTTCGCGGCTTCCCGAGCCTTTTCCAAAACGGGGTCAACGATGGAGATCGCCCCTTCTTCTTTCAACAAGGAATAGAGGTGGTCCAATCGGGTAGTGTCGATTCGCTTGAGAGTGGAGATGAGTGCTTCCAGAAGCTGATCCGCCTTTTCTGAGCCTCCAGCCCATCCGCCGTGGTAGATCCCCACACCATCCAAAGCTCCCGCAGCCCATCGAACCTGGGTGTCGTCTGGAGGCAACTCGTCCGGAAGGCTTTCTCCACCATCCCGAAGGCCTGATCCGTTCTCTTGTAGATGACTGGAGATGAACTGGAAGATGGGCACTCGGGACCGATCCCAAGGAGTGTCAACGGTCTCGATGTTCCAGGCAGCGCGAAATAGATCCAACAGTCCCAAGAAAACTCCAGCAAATGGTCATTCCTCTAGGGTACCTGGAGTCGAGGGAAACATCGGTGTTCTAGGGTCGAGTTTTATCTAGGATCGGAAGTTTGCCCTTTCCTCTGATGGCGACCTCAGGCCCTGAAGGTTCCTCAGAAGAAGCCCCCAGAAATTCCCTTTTTGTTTGAACGATCCGTCCGTCACCATCTAGACCGAGAAAGAACATGCCCGTCTTTCTGGATTCTTTCGGCCACTCTCCCTGAAACCAAAGGTTCCCCATGGAATACAGGACTGGGGCTCCATCGATTGTTTCGTGCATTTGAACCACATGTGGTCCGCTCCCGACCACGGCATCTGCGCCATGTTCGATAAGCCAATGAGCCCACTGCCGCTGCTCTTCGGTGATGACCGTAGTGCCTTCCTCTCCCCAGTGGGGCAGGACGATCACGCACTGAGCCTTTTTTCGGGCATTCGCGAGGGATTCCAAGATTTCTTGGTGATGCTTGGGGAGCACGGCCACTCCCGCCTTTTGCGCCCCCGCGGGAAGCCGCTCCGGGTCCACCAAGGAGAGGCCGACAAACGCTATGGTCAGATCTTTCACACGCGCATACCAGGCCGACACAGCAGATTGAACATCGACGCCTCCTCCAAAATGTCCGAAACCAGCCGTGTCCAATGCGCGGAGCGTGCCTTCCAATCCCTCTGCTCCAAAATCTCCTGCGTGATTGTTGGCCAGCGAGAAAGCGTGGATTCCCATGGCTCGCAGCGCAGGCAATCGTGAAGTCGGAATCTGAAAGACGTATCGCTTTCTGGTGGCCTGTCCTTCCCGCCCAACTGATGCCTCCAAATTCGCGACAGCGACATCGGCCTTGGCCAACAGGTCCTTCAGCCCCTTTGGCGGAACAGAATCTTCTCCAGGCATCAGATCGCCTCCCACGGCAATCCATCCGACGGGCTCTCGTGATGGGCCGAGGTAGACATCAAAGGAAGAGGCTTTTCGACGATCAAGGAGGGCT
>JAUYES010000783.1 GCA_030691225.1 Holophaga sp.
TGCTCCTAGAGTGCTCAATGACCTTGATTGAAAAAATGTTCGGCACGGGCCGCGATCTCGGGCGCCAGACCCAGAAGCTTGGCCACGGCAATGGCATCGGCCACCTGGGCGTTTGCCACATCGGGCACGAGGCGAAAGTCCATGTGCTCATCAATGACCCGAATACGGCTCGCCAAGGCCATACCGGCGTCTTGCTCCAAGGCAAGCCCTTGTCGATCCAGCCCCTTCATGCGGAGGTAGCGCGCCTCGGGAAAGCGCTGCACGCCACGGAAATGAGTACTGAACAATGCGATCACGTGCGGCTTCCCCTGCAGTGATTCCACCACGGCGGATAGAATCGCTTCCGCCTCCATGGAATTGGTCGTGCGGGCGAATTCGTCGAAAATCACCAGGGTCGATTCGCCCAGAGTTTTCCAGGTCTCAACGAGGCCACGGATCTCGCAGCCAAATCCCGAAAGCCCCTTGGTGTCAGCGTTTTCACGCCCCTCACCCAGGTAGCTGAAATGCTGAAAGACTCGCGTTGCGAAGGCGGCTGCTGGAACAAATAGCCCGGTCTGGGCGCAGAGTTGAAGAAAGGCAAGCGACTTCAAGACAACGGTCTTGCCCCCCATGTTGGAGCCAAAGATAACGGTGGCCGGAGTGTCAAAGCACGCATCCAGCGGTAGATAGGGAGTTCCAAGTTCTTGGCACAAGGCTTCGCAGGGAAGAAAGCGGCCTTGCGAAATCTCGATTGGCCCCCCCTGCAAGCGAGGGCGAACGAAGCTATGCGCTTGGGCCAAGCGTGCGCGAGCAAAGGCTAAGTCGAAACGGGTAACGGCATCCTGATAGCTTTTTAGGTTTTCAAGTTCGCAATCCGCTGCAGAGGATAGCGTTACCAGAACGTGGTTTTCACAGAGACGTTCCTTGGAAAGCAACGCGGACCGGTGTTCTTGTAGGTTGAGTTCCTCGCCACAGGCCAGCGGTCGAACGGAATACCGGCGCTCATCGAAAGGCTCGACTACGAGCAAAGTGGCCGCAACACCCAAATCACTCAGCAGTTCTCGCGGCACGATCAAGAAGGTGCGATCGCCAAAATGAAGTCCCCACCGCGCCTGAATCGCCTCGACGCGCTGTTGCTGCAAGGCTTGAATCGCCACATTGGTGGTTTCGATATCGGCTCTTACTTTGGCAAGTTCTTCGGAAAAGGCATCGGCGACGAAGAAGGATTCGGCGCTTTGACGACCTGTATCCAGGAGCTTTTCGAAGTCGTTGGACTCGTAGCCAAACCCAAAGGAATTTTGAATTTCAGTGTTAAGAAGAGAGGCGAGGCACTTGTAGTTGTATAGGAATTTCTTGAACTGAAAAATCTCCACCTCATCGAACTGAGGCCGAGGCGTTTCCTGGATACGGGGAATGCGCTTGAGGTGATGGGTGATTTGGCTCAGCCGCGCCGGTTCCGAACCCAGTTCCTCAAGGAGTTGCAAAGCGCTCTCCGTGTCGTCCCAGATTCGCTCCAGTTCACTCGCTTCGCGATGGATGGTCATCGCATCCTTGGCCGTTCGCCCAAAGGGCGTCTCCGGCTGAAAGCACTCCCAAACACTCTCGAACTGGGCGTAAGCGATGAAGTCGCGCATCAACAGGCCACTTCATAGGGATTAAAGAGCACGCTCGCCGCCGCACCAGGACCAACGGCATCAAGAAATTCATCGCGCTCAACATCACGCAGGGTTACGGCAATGCAGAGCAACTGAAAGCGACGGCGCACCGATAGTTCAAATCCCTCTAAGGCTCGGGAAAGCTCGCCGGGTTCCAGAAAGACTTTGGTGAAGTCCTCGATGGAAAAACGATTTGTGCCAGCCGGAAGCGCAGCCAAGGCTGCGGAATTCACGATCCCTTCAAGGCGTAGATTGGAAGCATCGTCTTCTAAGGGCAAGGCCGCAAGAGCAGCAAGATTGCGGATGCGCGATCCTACCCGCGAAAAATTAGCCCGATCGATCCGAGCCGTGAAGGCAAAATTCACCTCGCCCAAGGCCTGAATCTGAGTAAGGCGATTCACCGAACCATCCACCAGCACCGATTGAGCCCAGTGCTCCAAGCGCACGCGATGGATCATGTCTGCCAACACGCTGAGGTGTTCACTACCAACCACTGTTACAGAGCCACCGCGAAGAGTGCGCCCAAGAAAGAGCGGGCCCAGTGAACTCCGTCCCGGAATGGCTTCCAGTAGTTCAAATCGAGC
>JAUYES010000794.1 GCA_030691225.1 Holophaga sp.
ACAAGCAGCGTCAGGAGTCCAAGATCTTCGAGCAGGTCATGAAGGAAGCCACTCAGAAGACGCCAATCACCTACGCGGAAGGCTATAAGCCCGCCGAAATGTAGTTGTTTGAATACCTAAGCAAAAGGCCAGGGCATTGGAGCCCTGGCCTTTTGCTTGTGTTGGAAATTTGCAATCAGGGGAAGACCAGCGTGGTGGCCGTGGTTCCACCGGCAGTGACCAGGCTTAACCCGGCTGCGGGGGTCGTGGCGGTGGGGGTCGAGAGTCGGGTAGCGTTGGCGCCAAAAGAACCAATCGGAAGGCCTTTGAAGAGTCGCTGATCCGAGGTAGCCCCCGTCGAGACAACGCCCTCCCGCACCACCAAGGGTGCGGAGCCGGCGAAAACGGGGATATTTTGGCGAAGATCGGCATAGGTTGTGATGCCTCTGGCGCTCACGGGTGAAACGGTCAATTGTAGATCGCCGATAGCTTGGGCACTTCCCGCCATGAAGGCGAAGTTCTGATTCCTAACGCTTCCTCCCGCCAGGGTGGTGATGGGGCCAAGGCCCAAGGCCGGGAAGACGGTATTGGGAGTGGTGCCCGTGGGCATGCACACCAGGTAAACCTGTCCCACGGGTAATCCCCGCATCAAGAAGTAGCCATTGGAATCCGTGGTCGCACGGCGTCGAACCCTAGGCACCAAAGCGCCATCCACGACCTCGGCCAAAACTTCCTGGCCTGCGCCTACAAGGCCTGCAGCCATGACCTGGCCCTCGATATCGCCGCTGGTGGCAGCGGGAATGAGTTCGGGGTGAGGCTGAAAGAGAACCTCCGTGCCACCGCCCAGCTTAGGATAGGACTGAAGGGCCCGGGCGGCATCGATCATCAGGAAGCCAAGGCTCTCTGCTGAACTGGTCACCTGGATGGAGCCTTGGAACGTGGTGGTGGGTGGCATGGTCAGAAGAGACACAGCACTGCTTGGTGAAACCGCGTAGGCTTCCCGACGAGAAATATCGGCGTAGTTGGTGGTGGCCCAGGTCACGCGCACTGTGTAGGTTCCCGCAGCCAGGATGACCTTGTTGGCCAGTGTTTTTTCAAAGCCGTTCTGAAGGGCCATCAGGTTGCCGGTGGTTTGGGGCGTTGCAATTGTCGACCAGGTGGTGCCGTTGGTGCTGACTTCAACCTTCTCCACACCCACCACGATCTCGGACCAATCCGTTTGGGAATCGGAACCCAAGGCCAGGGTCAGGGTGCCGTTGCCGCCGGTCATGGTGGCGTTCGTGCCTCCACCTCCGCTGCAGCCAAGGGCCAGCAAAAGTGGCAGAACGAAATAATTCAATCGATTCATGGCAAGGCTCCAACGAAGGCAAATTGGATCTAGTTTGACACCGGTAGGCCTATTTCAGGATTTCCGCAGATTTGATGCGAACAGGATATTCGGGGACATTCTGCATGCCCCGGCGCCAGACGGTGGTCACCTTTTCGATTTTTGCGACGGCTTCCATGCCTTCGATCACGCGACCAAACACGCAGTAGCCATAGCCTTCGGCCGTGGGCGCCGAATGATCCAGAGAGGTGTTCACGGCCGTGTTGATAAAGAATTGAGATGAGGCACTCTGGGGGTCGTTGGTGCGGGCCATGGCGATGGTGCCTGGCACATTCTTCAATCCAGCCTTGAAGGTCGCAGGGGCCTCATTGATGACAGGGGCATGGGACGGTTTTTCCACCAAGTTTTCGGTCATGCCGCCGCACTGAACCATGAAGCCCGGAATGACCCGGTGAAAAATCGTTCCGGCGTAATGACCCTCGGTCACGTAGCGCAGGAAATTTTCGACGGTGGCCGGGGCCAACTCGGCTTCAAGCTCCAGCACGATGGGGCCATAGCTGGTATCGAGCTTAACGCGGGGTTTGGGCTTGGGCGCTGGTGTAGGATCTGGCGTTGGCGCTGGGGCGGCCTCGGTCGCGGACTCGGCCACAGGTTTGGTGGTCGATGACTTGGCCTTGGTTTTTGGCTTGGTCGAAGCCTGGGCGACCAGGGGCAGAATGGCTAGAACGGCAAGAAGTGGCAAAAGGCGCATGGAAACTCCAGGTGTAGATCCATTGTGCCTTGGAAGACGAGGAAGGTTCATAGCTGGGATATTCTGGATCCATGCCTTCCTTCGATCTCCCTCCCTGGTTTCTGTCCCTGCTCCTGGCGCCCTTTGGCTTGGTGCTGGGATCCTTCGGCAATGTCCTGATTCACCGCTTGCCGCTGGAGGAGGCCGCCGTTCGCAACGTGGTCACGAAGCCCAGCCATTGCCCTCAGTGCGAGGCGCGCATTCGGTGGTATCACAATATTCCGCTGCTTTCCTGGCTGGTGCTACGCGGGAAATGTGCGGATTGCGGCGGCAAGATACCGTTTCGCTACCCTTTGGTTGAATTGCTCACAGGGTTGCTGTTTGCGGGGTCGGTGTGGGTCTTTCCCTTTGGGACGCTGATCTGGGCCAAGGGTTTGATTTGTGGCTACGCCCTCATCGTGCTGTTCTTCACGGATTTCACCGAATTTATGCTGCCCGATGTGATTCAGTTTCCCCTGATCGCTTTGGGCCTGCTGCTCACGGTGCCCCAGATACTCTGGCCCGATCACCTTTCCAGGGTGATGGCCACGGGCTGGAATGTGCTCTCGGTCGATACCTTCTCGAACGGTCTGCAACTGGCGCCCGCCTGGGTTCCCTTTGGGCATCTGCCCGTGACCTGGAAGGAGAGTCTGATTGGGATCGTGGCGGGGTACGGGTTGCCTTGGTTGGTCAATGCCATCTATAAACTCATCCGGAAAACCGATGGCCTAGGCATGGGCGATTTCAAGATGCTGGCGTGGCTGGGCGCCTTCTGGGGTTGGGGCTCCATGCTTGGGATTCTCTTCGCAGCATCGTTCCTAGCCGTGATTTTCGCGCTGCCTCTCCTGCTGACGGGGCGGGCCAAGGGCAACACCATGCTCCCGCTAGGTTGTTTCTTGGCCATGGCGGCGTTTCCGATCGTGTTTTACGGGCCAGCCCTCTGGGCTGGTTACATGGGGTTTTCGAACGCATTAGTAGGAGTTTTTCGCTAAGGCGCCCGAAGCACTTTCTGCTTGGAGTATGGCGAACCGTTATTTTGAACCCTGGTTTTTGAGTTCAGGCCTTCAGCGCAGCGATCACTTCGGCCAGGGTCGTATCGGCTAGGGCTGCCGCGACCTGGCAAGTGCCCACCTGCTGGTGGCCGCCGCCGCCATATTTAAGCATCAGGGAACCGATATTGACTCCGCAGGAGCGGTCGAGAATGCTGTGACCCACGGTGAGGACCATGTTTTGCCGCTCGCGACCCCAGATCACGCGCACCGAAACATTGGTGGCAGGGAAAAGTGCGTATTCAATAAAGCGGTTGCCGCTGAGGTTTTCGGGAACTTCGCGCAGATCAATGATCAGGACTTTCCCATCCACCTTGCTGTGGGCCAGGAGCATGGCCTGATAGTCATGTTCCTGTTCGAAGTAGCGGTTAACTCGTTCTTGCACATCGGGTAGGGCAATGATTTCGTCGATGGACTTGGTGCGGCAGTAGCCGATCATGTCCTTCATCAGGGCTAAATTGCTGATGCGATAGTCCCGGTAACGCCCCAAACCCGTGCGGGCATCCATGATGAAGGACAACAGGATCCAGCCAGTGGGGTTCTTGATTTCATCTTCGGTCAGGCTGCCGCTATCGCTGCGATCCACCGCTTCCATGAGGCCGCTCTCCTCGAACCGGCCCAGCTTGGCGGCCCCGCCGTAATAGTCGTAGATGACTCGAGCGCAACTCATGGCGCGATAGGAGGCGCCCTCGACCTTCATTCGATCATCCTGGGAAACGCGTTCTTCCTCACTGCTGTGATGGTCGAACCAGATCCCGCAACCCGGCGCGAAGGGAACGTTGGCCAGGATGTCTTGGGCGGTCACTGGCACTTTCCCGTCCTGAATGTCCTTGGGGTGGGCGAAGAGGTAATCATCCACCAGGCCCAGTTCTTCGAGCAGCGCTGCGCAAGCAAGGCCGTCGAAATCGGATCGCGTGATCAGCCGCATGGAAAGCTCCTGGGTTTGAAGCATTCTAGTTCTGATTCGCGGATCTGATGCAGGAAATACGGTGGCGGTCTAGAGTCCCGAAAATCTTAGGTGTCTTGGCTGACCGGTTCCGACCGAGTTCGCAGTCTCGG
This sequence comes from Holophaga sp., assembly GCA_030691225.1. Lineage (GTDB taxonomy): Bacteria > Acidobacteriota > Holophagae > Holophagales > Holophagaceae > JAYREN01. Next base: position 4,184 of record JAUYES010000794.1, read on the forward strand.
TGGTGGTTGGCAGCGGAGGGTGATCCGTTCCGATGTGCGGGGATGGGGCAACGAAATTTGCAGGGCGTGGAGCAGATACCCGAGATCGCCGGGCAGCGCATGGCCCTCGCCGCAGAGGCCACCGCCGCTGGCGTACAGCGGATCACCCCACAGCGGGTACCCGGCTGCGGCCATGTGAATGCGAATCTGATGGGGACGACCGGTTTCAATGCGGACTTCCACCAAGCTGGTGGCTTCGCGCTGTTCCAACACGCGCACCAAGCTGAGGGAGCGTTTGCCCTTGGGGCAGGCACCGTGAACCGTTCCCAATAGCGGATGAGGAATGGGACCGATGGGGACATTCACCTCGAAGTCATCTTGAGCGGGGTGGCCCACCACCAAGGCTCGGTAGATCTTTTCGGCCTTTCGATCCCGTAGGCAAAGGCTGAGCTCTGCTGCGGTCTCAGGGTCGCGGGCGAAGAGCACTACCCCCGAGGTTGCACGTCCCAGGCGATGCACCGGGTTGGCGGTTGGAACGCATAGCTGCACCAATTTTAGTAAAGTGTTTTCCAAAAAACCCCCACCCGGCAAGGTGGGTAGGCCCGAAGGTTTGGCCACCGCGAGTAGCTGTTCATCTTCATAGAGCATGGCCCAGGCCAAGGGAGCCTCGGGTTCCTCCCAAGGTGGTCGGGTCCAGGCAAGGCTCTGGCCGGGAAGAAGTCGGTCCATGGATAAAACGGTTCGGTCTTCGATTCGCACCATTCCCGCCTGGATCCGGGCCGCCCATTCCGCTTGGGTGCTATGGCGATAATGCTCCACCAGATAGTCCAGCACCGCAACTCCCGCCGCTCGCTGGGGAATGATCTCGGTGTAGGTGAAGCCCTGGTTCAAAAAAACCTCGAAGAAATCCGTCCGCGTTCAGTGTAGCGCTGGCGGTTAGGGCTATTCTTGGGGCCAGCCCATTCGGAGGTGTCATGCGCACTTATTTCGGTTTCCTGGTCATGGTCATGGGTGTTCTGCCGATGCTGGCGCAGACACCGGCTAGCAAAGATTTGCGACTCTTCTATCAGCAGAACTGCGTGCGTTGCCATGGGCTCGATGGCGCAGGCATTGACCCCACGGGAAAGAAGATCCGCGGTCAGGATTTGACGGATGCTGCCTGGGCAAAGGCAACCACCGATGAGGCGATGGTCAAAGCTATTCTGAATGGCAAGTTTTTCGGCCGAGCCATGCCCGCCTACAAGAAAGACTTAACCCCTGACGAAGCCTTGCGCATG
>JAUYES010000802.1 GCA_030691225.1 Holophaga sp.
GATCATCAGCCGTGGCCGCAAAGGCGAGACTGGCGTTGCGCTCACCTTCGACGATGGACCGGATCCAGTGGTCACGCCCCTGGTTTTGGAGTTGCTCGATCGCCATGCGGCTAAGGCGACTTTTTTCGTCACCGGTGTCAACGCCGCGCGCCATCCCGACTTGATTCGTTCGATTTTGGCCAAGGGCCACACGATTGGAAATCATTCCTTTCATCATTCCCCGGCATTGATGCTGAAGGGGAAACGAACGATCCAACGGGAAGTGGAATCGGCCCAAACACTTTTAAAGACCTTTGGTGTTTTGCCCTTGGCCTTCCGGCCCCCAGTGGGTGTCACCAACGCCCATCTTTGGCGAGTGCTCCTGCAGGCCGGCATGTTCTGTGTCAATTTCAGCTGCCGGGCCGGAGATATGGGCAATCGGCGCATTCGGACCTTGGCCTCTCGGATTTTGGGCAAGGTGCGTCCCCGGGATATCGTTCTGCTGCACGATGTCATGCCGCCCAAGGGCGATGTGAAGCACCTCCTTTCGGAGTTCGAGGCCATCTTGACCGGACTTACCCAGCGAGGCTTGGCCGTAAAGCCACTGGCTCAGCTCATCGGCAAGGAAATCATGCAGGGGGCATCCACCGGTGGGGCCAATGCCGCCGAACTTTTCTACGATGGCTTGGCCGCGACCTATGACCAGGAGCAGTTCTGTTCCAATGTCTCCATCTCCCGGCGCACGGAGTTGGGTTTATTCAAGGCGCGGATTCCAGAAATCTTTGAAGGCGCGGGACGTGTTCTCGAAATCGGTGCGGGCACGGGCATTTTCACCACCACCATCGCCCGTCATTGCCGCGAAGTGGAAGCCCTGGATATCTCTTCCAAGATGCTCGCGCTCCTGGAAACCAAGTGCCAGAGCGAGGGCATCACCAATGTTCGGCCCCGGGTCGGCAATGTGGAAACCATGGAACTGGAAGGTCCCTACGAAGTGGTGTGCGCTTTTTCGGCGTTGGAATATTTGACCGATCTGCCCGCGCTCTTGGTGCGCTTGGCACCCCATGTGCCCGCCGGGGGCAAGATCTATTTCATTACCGCCCGTCGCTCGCTGTTTCGGCTGTTCACCCAGATCGGCAACGCCATGCGCCAGGGCATGTGGCTCAAGGCTCGCAGCCGACGCCAATTCAAGGCCATGCTCCTGGACGCAGGCTTCGAGCCTATTTCCATCACGGCGCATCTCCTGAAATGCGTGATCTCCGGTGGGATGCTGCTGGAAGTGGTCGCCCGTAAGCGGGGCAATCCGTGACTTCGCCCTTGGCAGCCTCGGGGCTGAACCGAGCCCTGGTGCTCATCCCCGTGTACAACCACGGGAAGACCCTCCGCGGCGTGGTGGAAACCTGTCTGCGCGAGGGGCACGACGTCCTGGTGGTGGATGACGGGAGTACCGACGGCAGTTTGGAAACAGTTCTGGATTTGCCCATCCAGCGCCATCGCCTGCCGGTGAATCGCGGCAAAGGCGCGGCCATTCAAGCCGGGGCTAAGCTCGCGGAAGCCTTGGGCTATGACGCCATCGTTACGCTGGATGCCGATGGGCAACATGATCCTGCCGATGCGAAGCTCTTGTTGAAGGTTGCCGCCGAATCCTGGCCCATTATCGTTTTGGGCGCACGCCGCATGGACACGGATAACGTGCCCACGTCGAGCCTGTTTGGGCGAGCCTTTTCGAATTTTTGGGTGAGGTTGGAATGCGGTCGTACCCTGCCGGACACCCAGAGCGGTTTTCGCCTGTATCCCGTGGCCCTGCTCACACAAACGTCTTTCATTTCCAGGCGCTATACCTTTGAGATCGAAGTGTTGGTGCGGGGTTCCTGGGCCGGGCTGGATATCACGTCGACCTCCATTTCGGTCTACTATCCGCCTGGGGATGAGCGAATTTCCCATTTCCGTGCCTTCTGGGACAACTTTCGCCTTTCGGTTCTACACACGTGGTTGGTGACACGGTCCCTGATTCCATGGCCCCATCGACGCCCATTCGCTCAAACGCAACCCGAACCGAGCAGCTCCAGCCTTTTGCACCCGGTGCGCTTCTTTAAACGCTTAAGCCAGGAACACACGGGCCCTGCCGAACTGGCGGCGGCGGTTTGGGTGGGCGTCTTTGTGGGCTCCCTGCCCATCATTCCCTTTGGCTTGGTCACGATCCTCTATATCTGTCACCGGTTGAACCTCAACAAGTTGGCGGGAGCCGGGGCCAGCAATCTCTGCATCGCTCCCTTCGTGCCCCTGCTTTGCATCGAGGTGGGGCATCGCCTGATTCGTGGCTCCTGGTGGACTGCCTTCAACCGCCAGACCCTGATTGGCGAAATCCACTACCGACTCGGCGAATGGCTGCTGGGTGCCCTGATCATTGGCCCCGTTCTGGGCGGACTTGCGGCGCTGGCAACCTATGCCTTGGTTCGAAGTCTCCGGGGGGCCCCGAAGGAGCCATTTTGAAAATTTCGCCTTTCGGTTGATTTTTTTTCGTTTACCTCTTGCCAAAAAAAGAATAAAAAGCGAAACTGCTTCAAGTCAGGGCAATGGAACCCTGAGCCTGATTCTGGAGCGGACCATGCTCAAATCGTTTGGCTACAAACTTCCCGGCTATTTCATGGAATACGGCCCCGTGCTGGCAACAGACGAAGACGCCGCCCGGCGCCTCATTCGCCAGAGGCTCAATGCGAAGCGCTTGCCCTGGGGCCTCCAGATTTGGGACCTTGCGGCTCGGCCACTCGCCAAGTGGAAAGTGGCCGAAGCTTCCTAGTGGACGGTGCCTAGCCCTTTTGGGCTCGCAGCATGGTCAGCAGCCAATGGGATGGCTCCACGGCTTTTACCCCATGGGGCAGCCCCTTGGGCAGCTCCTTGCGGTCGCCGGGCATTAGGCGGGTCCATTGGCCATCCACCATGACCTCCAGACTGCCGCCGACGCAGAGCACCGAGGCGGGGAAGGGTGTGGTGTGAGCACTGATCTCCTGGCCCGCGTCCATGGCAAAAAATACCAGCTTTAAGTCGTTCGGGAGATCGATGAGGGGGCGGGATGCGATGGCCCCCGTGGAAATGGGCAGGGCCTCCGTCAGATTGGTAATGGCAGTGATCATGGTTTTCTCCAGAAATGGTTGGAAACCTAACAGCGGTCGGCGATCCCGAACCGGGGCGTTGGGATAAGTTTGGGTGCTTCGGCGGGAATGGCCTTGATGGTAATCAAGTGATGGCGAATCGGTTTGCCTGCGTGCCGTTAGAATGGCCTCATGCTCCCACCGACCTGGCACCAAGCCCCCCTCTTTACCTCCCTTCAGCCGGCCCAGCGAACGCGGTTGGAGATCATGGCAGGCACTCGGCGCTTGGATTCTGGGGAAATGCTGTTCCTGGAGGATGAGCCCTGCACCGGTTTTTTTGTCCTGGTAGAGGGTGCCATTCAGCTCACACGCAGCGGTACCATTCCCGGCGCTCACCCCACTTTGGCGGTGATTCTACCCATCAATTCTTTTGCCGAAGCCGCCATGTTTGGGGGCGAAGCCTTTCCGGCCACGGCCACGGCCATCAAGCCCTCGAAGGTGGTTCATTTCCCCAAGGGGCCTTTCCTGGGTGCGTTGCGGGAAGATCCCGATTTGGCCCTGGCGGTCATCCATGCCCAGGCCGTGTGGCTTCGGAAAATCACCCAGAAGGTTCAGGAATTGTCGGGTTCCGATAGCCTGGAACGCCTGCGCACCTGGCTTCGCGCCAACTTACCCACGCAGGCCGCCTTTGCGCTGCCCGTTACCAAGAAGGCCCTGGCCGCTCAGTTGGGGATGACGCCTGAAACCCTTTCGCGTGGGCTGCGAGTATTCCAGGACCAGGGATTGCTGGAAGTGCAGGGGACACGGCTCCGCAAGACGGGCCCAATCTGAACCCAAACTAGGTGAAATGCATGAAACAGAGTGCTGGGATGTTCGCCTTGATCGCCACAAGTCTATTGCTGGGCGCCGGAGGGGAAGTTCCCGTCGATCCGAATGCTAAGTGTATGGCTTGCCACATCATGCGTCCAAAGCTCGAATCGCTGCGCGCGGGCAACCACGGGAAGGTGGCCTCCTGTTCGGATTGTCATGAACCCCAGGGGAACCTTGTTCCAAGACTCTATTCGGTGGCTTCCGACGGTATCCGCCATGCGCTGATAGCCACCCTTCAGGCTGCGCCATCGGTGATCCGGATTCATCGAGCCGGGGCTGAAGTGGTGCAGGCCAATTGCATTAGGTGCCATGGCACAGAAACTGAGCGCAGTGCTCCAGCCAACGCCAAATTGCCTCGCCCCATGCCTCAACCAAAGACCTCGGCCCATGCAAATCCAGCTCGGATGTGTGCGGAGTGTCATAGTGATACCTCTCACCCACGCTTGCAGCGCCGAACTGATGGTGAAGTCTCAAATCCTTGATTTCCGTCAAGGAACTGGGTCAGGTGGCATGGGATAGATAGGTCTATCGTTCAATAAGGATGCCTTTGTCGTGAGTGGACGCCGTCGCCTAATCTTCTTCAGCTTTCTGGCCAGTATCTTGGTTGGGGTTTTTCTGGGCTCCGGTTTGTATACGTTCGTCACGGCCCACGGCACTTCCTACCTCTCGAATGATCCAGCCGTCTGCGTCAATTGCCATGTCATGCGGGAAGAATTCGATGGATGGCAGCATGGCTCTCATCATGCGGTGGCGGTGTGCAACGACTGTCATTTGCCCCACGACAACGTGGCGCACAAGCTGTTCGTCAAGGCAAGCAATGGCTATTACCACTCCAAGGCCTTCACGCTGATGAATTTTCAAGAGCCCATTCGCATCAAGCCCGCCAACGCGGAAGTGCTCGAGGCGAATTGTGTCCGTTGCCACGCGGCCATGATCGATGAGATCACGGCCCACGGCACCCTTGGTGTTCCCACGGATCCCGGGCGGAAGGCTGATCTATATGGCTGCGTGCGCTGTCACGAGGGTGTTGGTCATGGCCCCACACGGTGAACTTTTTGAAGTGCGATTGCCGAAAATGCGTATTTCCCTTGCAGGAGAACTCCGATGACTGACGTTAAGCTCCCTCTTTTTTCGCGCCCCTTGGTTCGGATGGGCCTCATCGCCGGTGGCGCTGCCGTGGCTACAATTCTCGTGATGGCGCTCTACAGCAGCGTTTCCTCGCGGAAGGCCGAAGCTCGCCAGACCAGTCTGAAATTGGTCAACCTGGATGAGAAAACCGTGGATCCGGCGGA
>JAUYES010000807.1 GCA_030691225.1 Holophaga sp.
CACCCAAGAAGGCCGGGCCATTCGCGGTGCCTTCGTGCCCGAAGAGGGCTGGCTGCTGCTGGATGCGGATTACAGCCAGATCGAACTGCGCGTGGTGGCGGCCTTAGCGCAGGATCCCATTTTGCTTGGTGCCTTCGAACGGGGGGAAGATATTCATCGCCGCACGGCTTCGGAAGTCATGGGCGTGCCCATGGAAGAGGTGACGGCCGATCAGCGCAGCGCCGCCAAAACCGTGAATTTTGGCCTGCTCTATGGGCAGGGCGCCTTTGCGCTTGCGGCGCAGTTGGGCATCAGTCAGAAGGAGGCCAAGGCCTTCATTGAACGCTATTTTGAACGCATGCCCAAGGTGGCCGCCTGGATCGAAGGCACCAAGGAAAAGGCCCTGCAGGAAGGTTTGGTGCGCACGGCCTGGGGGCGCTTCCGGCCCATTCCAGAGCTGGAAAGTTCCAACAAACAATTCCAGGCTCAGGGCTTGCGCGTGGCCGTCAATACCGTGGTGCAGGGCACCGCCGCCGATCTCATGCGGCGCGCCATGGTGCGTTTGCATCGGAGTCTTGCAGCCGAGAAGTTGCAGACCCGCATTCTGCTGCAGGTTCACGACGAACTGCTGCTGGAAGCGCCGCCCGAAGAAGTGGAACGGGCGTCCTTCCTGCTCAAGGAAGCCATGGAAGGGGCGGACGATCTTGGCCCCATCGGCGTGAAGCTGGCGGCGGAAGTGCGTAGCGGATTGACGTGGTTGGCGGCTAAATAGGACTCCAATCGCCCGGCCCGCCACCTCCTCGTCCATACTGGAGCCTGGAGGTTGCTCGATGAAGATCCTGCTCGTGGGTTCCGGGGGACGGGAACATGCCATCGCCTTGAAACTCAAAGCCAGTTCAATCCCGGTCGAGCTTTTTGCCGCGCCGGGAAGTGATGCCATCGCCGGATTAGGCGTCTGCCTTCCCCTGGGCGTTGAGGATCTTCCAGGGCTAACGGCATGGTGTTTGGAGCAACGCCCCGATCTCGTGGTGATTGGACCCGAGGTACCGCTGGTGGCGGGGTTGGCGGATGTGCTGCGTGCTCAGGGCCTTTCGGTGTTCGGTCACGATGCCGCCACCGCACGCCTGGAGGGATCCAAGGCCTTTGCCAAGGCCTTCATGCAGCGTCACGGCATTCCTTGTGCCGCCAGTGATACCTATACCAATCTGGCGGAAGCCGAGGCGGCCATCCAAGCTTGGACCTACGGCTTTCCGATCGTGCTCAAGGCCGATGGTCTGGCAGCGGGGAAGGGCGTCGTGCTTGCCGTCAGCCGAGACGAAGCTCTGGATACTGTGCGTGCTTTCATGGGCGGGCAATTCGGCGATGCCTCTCGCACCGTCGTTTTGGAAGAGCCCTTGGTGGGCATGGAGCTTTCGCTGCACGTGCTGGTGGATATCGACCGGGAGCATGCCCGCTACGCCATTCTCCCGCCCTGCCAGGATCACAAACGTATCTTCGAAGGCGATCAAGGCCCCAATACCGGCGGCATGGGTGCCTTTGGCCCCATCCCCTATTTGAGTCCTGAAGATCTAGAGCGACTGCGCACGGATCTGGTGGAACCCACCGTGCGGGGCTGTCAAAAGGATGGAATGGTGGCGCGGGGTGTGTTCTTCCTGGGGGTCATGTGGACTGCCAATGGCCCTGAATTGCTGGAATACAACGTGCGTTTCGGAGATCCGGAAACCCAGGTCCTTATGCAGCTTTTGGATGAAGATCTGCCGACGCTGCTCATGGAAGTGGCCATAGGCGGCCTCGACCGGGAATCACTCCGGATTAAGGAGGGTTGCGCCATCACCGTGGTGCTCGCCGCCGAGGATTATCCCGAAGGCGCCAAAAAGGGCGTGGCCATCTCACTGAAGGACACGGATCTCACAGTGATTCATGCGGGCACACGGCTGCAGGATGGCCACTGGCTCACCAATGGTGGTCGCGTGCTCAACCTCGTGACCCACGCACCGGATCTGGCCACTGCCAGAAAGCAGATTGCAGCTGGTCTGGCATCTATTTCTTGGCCGGGCATGCAGGTGCGCAAAGACATCGGATTGAAGGCCCTGACCCATGCTCAGGCGGGGAAAACTGTGCGAGATGCGTGGTGACTATGCGTATAGGAATCCTGACCGGCGGTGGCGATGTTCCGGGGCTCAATCCCTGCATCAAGACCCTGGTTTATGGCGCCGTGGATATGGGCATCGAAGTAGTCGGCATTCGACGCGGTTGGGCCGGGCTGCTGAATTACAACCCCGATAATCCAGGCTCTACACCCGGTTGCGTAATGGCGCTGGATAAGCAGAACACGCGCACCATCGATCGCTCGGGTGGCACCTTTCTTCATACCAGCCGCATCGATCCAGCCCGTGTGCTGCCCCAAAGCATCCCGGACTTTTTGAAGAGCCCCACTGATGAACCGGGGCTGCGCGATCTCACGAGCCATGTATTGCGCAGCGTGGAAAGCCTTGGCCTGGATGCCATCGTGGCCTTGGGTGGCGATGGCACGCTTAATTTCGCCGAGCGCATGCACCAGGAAGGCGTGCCCATCATCGGCATTCCCAAGACCATGGATAACGATGTCTTTGGCACGGATTACTGCATTGGCTTTTCAACTGCCGTGACTCGCAGCGTGGAATTTATTCACCAATTGCGCACCACTGCAGGCAGCCACGAGCGCATCGCCATCGTGGAGTTGTATGGCCGTCATTGCGGTGAAACCAGCCTGTTGGCATCCTATCTGGCCGGTGTCGACCGGGCCATCATCAGCGAAGTTCCCTTCGATATCGGACGCCTGGCGGATCTGGCGATGACCGATAAGCGCTCCAATCCCAGTAACTACGTGATGATCACCATGAGCGAAGGGGCCCGCATGGTGGGTTCCGGAACGGTGGGCATGGGGGCCGACGATTACGGCACCGTGAAACTGGGTGGCATCGGTTTGCTCACGGGTGAAGCCCTGAAGCACATCACCGGCCATAACGTGATTTGCCAGCAGGTGTCCTACCTAATGCGTAGCGGTGCTCCGGATAGCCTTGATCTGATGGTGGCCGTGAATTTTGCCCATACCGCCATTGGCTTGTTGAAGCGGAAAGAGTGGGGCCGCATGGTGGCCCTGAAACAAGGCACCTATGCCAGCGTGCCCATCACCATGTTGAGCGAAGGGCAAAAACGCGTGGATGTGGATGAATTCTACGATTCCGCCGAATACCGCCCCAAGGTGCGCCAGGTCGAGGGCAAACCGATGTTTTTGTACTAACGCAAACGGATCGCTAACTTTTTTGGAGGGCTAGTACCCATGACCGATTCTTCCTGGGATAACGGTGGTATTGCTCCGAAAAAGAAATCCTTTGGCACAGGGACCAAGGTGCTGCTCGGCTGTGGAATCGCCCTGCTTCTAGGGATTGTCACCTGCACGACCGTGGGCATAGTCTTCGGGAACATGATCAAAAAAGACCCTGAGGCCTTCGAGAAGCGCGTGGAGGGTTGGGCCAAGGGCTTCATCCAGAAGGACTGGGATCGTTTGCGCGCCCTGGTGGGCCAGTTGCAGACCGATGAGGGCACCCAGGCCGTTTACCAGTCCAACCCGGAGCTCCGAAATGCCTATGCCTCTGCTGAACAGTTCCTTGTGGCCGTTCAGGGCTGGCGGTCTCGGGTGGCACCGTTGCCCGCTGAGGTTCCCTCGGAAGAACATCGAAAGGGCCATCGTCGCCGATCAAAGGAAAGGCCTGCCGAGGATGCCTCGGCATCCGTGAGTGAGAAAAACTATTCGGTGAACCTCAACAAGGCCATGGGTACCACCACCATCGGCTGCAAATATCCCAATGGCACGCGCCTTTCTGTGACCTTTGATGGGGAAAGGGTCAGCCGCATCGAGGTGGATTGAGTTATCTTGATTTCAATCTTGGTGAAAAAATGGGCTTAACAAATCGTCGACAGACTGCTGGTAGCCATGCGTTTCGATGAGCTGAGCCTGGGCCTAGAATCCGGAGGGACCGGGCCGCTCTATCGCCAGGTGGCGGATCGGATTACGGCCTCGATCCAGAGCGGAGGTCTATTGCCGGGCGCTCGGTTGCCGGGGCTGCGAGAGATGGCGATGCGCTTTTCTGTGCACCCCAATACTGTTTTGGCGGCCATGCGAGATCTTGAGGCCCAGGGCTGGATCCACTCATTGGCGCGACGAGGTTTTTTCATCAACGACACGCTGCCCGTGATTTCGGTGGAAGTTGGTCGTGAGCACCCACCGGAGTCCTCGGATGGTTTCGAGTTTCCCCATAACTTGGCCTCGATCACGAGTACCAAGAACGTGAAGATGGATCTCTCCGATGGTGTCGCGGATGCGAGGCTGGCACCGGCCGAAGCGCTGGTTCGGGCCTACCACCGGGCGCTCAATATCAAAGGAACGGAGATCTTGAGTGCCGGGGATTTTAAAGGACATCCTCGCCTGCGAGAGGCTTTAGCGACCCATCTCGCTGCTCAGCGCGGTGTGGTTTTGAATCCTGGGCAGATCTTGGTATTGCGCAGTACGTCCATGGTCATCAGCCTGATCGCGCAAACCCTTCTGGGGCCCCGTGGTGGGAATGTGGCCGTGGAGAATCCGGGCAACCCCATGATTTGGGAAACCCTTCGGCAAGTATCCTCGGCGACCCTGCATCCTCTTCCCGTGGATAGCGAAGGCCTTCAGTCGGAAGGGCTTGAACGCCTGTTGGACCTGGGGCCAATTCAATTGCTGGTGCTTTCCCCCCAATGCCATTACCCAACGGGGGTGCGCCTTTCCGCCGCGCGCCGCGTTCGTATTTTGGAGCTGTCGCGACAGCACCGCTTTCCCATTCTGGAATTGGATTCGGAGTACGATTTCCTGTGTGGTCCCGAGGGCCCGCCGCGGCCGATGGTGGCGGGGAATCAGGGCCAAGTCTTCTATGCTGGTAGCCTCTCGCGGCTGATGGCGCCGGGAGTGCGCGTGAGCTTTCTGGCCGTGCCCGATCATTTGGCCGACCCCATGGCCAAGGTGCGGCAGCGCATGGATTGGCAGGGCGATCCCATGCTGGAGTGGGCGGTTTCGGAACTCTTTCTGGATGGGGAGATCCTGCGCCATCTGCGTCGGGTTCGCAAAGCGAGTCAGGAGCGCCGGGATGCTCTGGAGGATGCCCTTCGCCATACGCTGGGCGATATCCTCAGTTTTGATCCCACGGCGGGCGCCATGGCCTTGTGGTTAAAGGGCATTGGAAGGCATGCGGATCCGAAAGTCTTCGAAGGATGGCTGCGAGCCTGTGGTTTCACGGGACTCAAGCTTCGGCCCGGGAATTTTTTCGAATTTCAGAATCGTGATTTGGCCGCGACCCGGTTGGGTTTTACCGCCTTTACGCCAGAGGAATTGCAGAAGGCCGTGGCGCTCATGGCCAACTAGCCGGGCCTGTACCATACGGAAAATCTAAATCTGTACCTTTTCGCTACTGACAGCCGAAGCGAACCTTAGGCCCATGATGAGAGATCTTCCCTCCTCCTGGAAGTCCACGCTTGGAACGGTGGCGTCCTTTGCTGGCCTCTTTGGCCTACTTAACTCCCTCGCCTGCAGTGTGAGTGAATACGACGCCAGAGAGGTCATCAATCAAGACGATGTCATCACTGAGATCCTCGAAGAAATGCCCCCTTCGCAGGTGCTGGATTCGGACTCGAACGCCAAGGTTGTTGCTTCGGCAATTACGATCCTCTTGGGAGCTGCGGCCCTGCTAAAGCCCTTGCTCGTTGCCTCGGCACTTCTGGTCACCCTTGCCTGCGGTGGAGCTGCCTCGGAAACAACGGCTACCCTTCCGCCGCCGACGAATCCCCTGATTGGTCCTCTCGCCGGGAACCCTGATGGGCACTACCCGGTTCCACTTGAGGCCCGAGCCGAGGATGTTTCTTCTCCAACCCATGTCATTGGCACCGGAACTCCCGAAAGCTGCACGGCGGAGGCCTTCATTCAGGCCGTGGCTCAGGGCGGGAAGATCACCTTCAACGGCGGTTCCAAACCCTTCACCATCACCTTGAATCGTCCCGCCAAGGTGTTTAATGACAAGCCCGATATCGTGATCGATGGCGGTGGTTTGGTGACGATCAGTGGTGGGGGAACCACGCGGATCCTCTACATGAATACCTGCGACCCGAACCAAGTGTGGACCACCAGTCATTGCCAGGATCAGGATCGCCCACGTTTGGCCTTGCAGAATCTGACTTTCGTAGACGGCAACTCCAAGAATGAAACGGTCTACGATGGGGGCGGCGCCATCTGGGTGCGAGGTGGTCGGTTCAAGGTCTTCAACTGTCGCTTCTTCAATAATGTTTGCGCGAGCGTTGGCCCTGATGTCGGCGGCGCCGCGATCCGAGTCTTCAGTCAGTACCAGGGCCTGCCGGTGTATGTGGTGAATAGCACCTTCGGCGGCGCGCCGGGCTTTGGGAATACGGGTGCCAATGGGGGCGGCATCAGTAGCATCGGGGTGTCCTGGGCCATCTACAACAGCTTGTTCTCCTACAATCGAGCCATTGGCAATGGCGCGAACCCCGCTCAGCCCGGAACCCCTGGCGGCGGCAGTGGTGGAGCGATTTATAACGATGGCAACACCATGACGCTTTCTCTTTTTGGAACCCTCATCGAAGCCAACGAAGTGAACGCCCACGGGTCCGCCATCTTTTTCATCACGAACGACCATTCGGGCACGCTGCACATCGAGGATTCCACGATTCGCAAAAACACCGGCGGGTCCTGGTACGAATTGCCCGGCATCTCGATGCACAGCGATACCAAACGGCAGATCATTAATTCCGTTATTCAGTAATTAGGCGTTCCATGTCATCCGAAAAGATGAAACGCTAAGACGCTAAGACGCCAAGAAAAACACCAAATGCCCGCGCGGCAGGTCGCCGGATCCCGCTGTGCGGGATCTCCGCTGCTTTTGCAACGGATCGCATTTTTGGCCGGGAGACCGCTCCCAAGAAGGCGGGCTTCCGGCCGAAAATGCGACCAAGGCGACCCTTGGGAGGCTTCACTGCTTTTGCTTTTCTTGGCGAAGGCGCGAAGCACCGCTTGGTGTCTTGGCGGTCCAGTTCTTTTTTGTTAGCGTGCATCGTTGCGCAACAAGCGATACCACTCTAATTAGCCCCGAGGCACGTCGATTCGAGAATCCAAGCTGGATGGCATTCCTTGGAACGAACGCGGGACAGCGTTTCTCCTGAGATGCAGCAAAAATTCCGTGTTGCCTTCTCCACCCAGAATGGGGCTGACCGCCAACCCTTGCGGCGCCATGTCCGTGGTGGCAAAAAAGGCCCAAATCTCCCGACACACGCGTTCATGGACTCCTGGATCTCGCACGATGCCACCACTGCCCACATCGTCCCGGCCCGCTTCAAATTGGGGTTTCACCAATAGCACGGCCTCAGCGTCTGCCGTGAGGCTGGCGAACACGGGCGGAATGGCGATCCGCAGCGAGATGAAACTGAGATCGGCTACCAGAAGGCGGCAGCGATCAGGAATGCGATGGGCTTCCCAATTGCGCAAATTTTCCTGTTCCATGGAAACGACGCGACGATCGCTGCGCATTTTCCAGTGCAGCTGGTTGGTGCCCACATCCACGGCGTAGACCTTGGTGGCGCCCTTCTGGAGCAGGCAATCGGTGAAGCCGCCGGTGGATGCACCTGCATCGAAGCAGATCCATCCTTCGGGATTGAGGCCGAAGGTTTCCAGCGCACCTGCCAGTTTTAGGCCGCCCCGACTCACGAAGGGCAGGGCCTCGCCGCGCAGGCGAATGGTGGCGTCATCGGCAATGGCGGTGCCAGCCTTGGTGATGGGGCGATCCTCCACCAGCACATCCCCGGCCAGGATGCGGGCCTGAGCCTGGGCCCGGGAATCGCAGAAACCACGCTGCACTAGGAGGAGATCGAGGCGGGACTTGGGCATGGCTCAGGATAAACCGAGCGCGGCATTGCCGATAGAATGGAGCTTCGGCTTGGAGCGATTTGGCAAAAGGTCGATTCCTGAAAGCACTGGTTTTTTGAAATGCCGCTCCCATCCTTTTTTATCGGTGTCCATCGGTGGCTGATTTTCTTTTTTCAGTGCCAGCAACCACGATCTGAAATAAGAAAATGCAAACTGAAAAATTGGCCACCGATGAACCCCGATGGACACCGATAAAAGCTGCTGAAACTGCTAAAAAAACAGAAACATACAGAGGCCAAAACGCATGAAGTTCCATATTGAAACCTGGGGTTGCCAGATGAACGACCACGACAGCGAAAAGCTGGCGGGGCTGCTCTTGAAAGAAGGCTATGAGTCCGTCGATACGGTGGAAGAAGCCGATGTGGTGGTACTCAATACCTGTAGCATTCGGGAAAAGGCCGTTCACAAGGTCTACACGGAGCTGGGGTACCTGCGGGAGATGAAGCAGCAGCGGCCCTTGCTCATCGGTGTAACGGGTTGTTTGGCCCAACAGGAAAAGGACGCCCTTTTCAAGCGGGCTCCGCACATCGATTTCGTTCTAGGCACGATGGCGCTTCAGCAGTTGCCCAAGCTCGTGGAAGAAGCCCTGGCAGGGCATCGGCGAGTGATCGACACGGAGGATTACCCGGACAACCATTTGTTCCCACCCGAAGTGACCCAGCGCCGGAGCAAGGCCAAGGCCCTCGTGACGATCATGGAGGGCTGCGACCACGCCTGCACTTATTGCGTGGTGCCCACGACCCGTGGTCAGGAGCGCAGCCGTCCCGTGGACGATATCCTGGCGGAAGTTCGATTGATGGTGGCGCAGGGCTTCCGCGAGATCGAACTGCTGGGCCAGAATGTGAACAGCTACCGTGGTGGCAGCAGTTTTGCCGAACTTCTCGAACAGGTTGCCGCAGTCGAAGGCGTGGAATGGCTCCGCTTCACCACCAGCCACCCCATGAACTTCACCCGTGAGTTGGCCCAGACTCTTGTTTCAAATCCAAAGGTAGCGCCCTTCCTGCACCTGCCCGTGCAGAGCGGCAGCAACGCCGTGTTGCGGCGCATGCTGCGGGGCTACACGGTGGAGGAATACCTGGAACGTCTTGGCTATCTCGGCGAAGGCCGCGCCAGGTTCGCCATTTCCACCGATATCATCGTGGGTTTCCCGGGCGAGACTGATGAGGATTTCGAAGCCACCATGCAGTTGGTGGAGCAGGTGCAATTCGATACTTCCTTCAGCTTCATCTACAGTCCGCGCCCCGGTACGCCTGCGCTGCGACTGAAGGATGATATTCCCCATGCGGTGAAATTAGCGCGCCTCACGCGCCTGCAGCGACGTCAAACGGAAATCACTCTGGCAAGCCATCAGCGGATTGTGGGGCAAGAGTTGGATGTCCGCATCGAGAGCCAAGGTCCCACCGAGCACGGCTACTGGATGGCCCGGACCGGGCAGTGGCAGAACGTTCATCTCGTGGCAGGCGAAGGTCGCGAACTCCCCTTCGGCGGGCTGACGCGCGCCAGAATCAACTATGCTGGGCCGCATTTTCTGGGGGCCGAACTGGTTTGATGGCGCACTGCGACGAGGTGGCTGCGGGCGATATCCCACATGCTTTGCGCTTCACCGTGCAGGCCGAGTTGGTTCAGGAAAAGGGTATGCTGATAGCGGTTCCGTCGTCTGCCAGTCAGCTAAACAGCTTTGCGATGACTTTTTGCCGAAACTGAAATATCCCTTCGATATCTCGACGGAGGTAGATCGCTGTGACGATCCGTCCGAGAAGCCCAAAGGGCGCACGGTAGCGAACACAATCGTGAATGCGCGTACCGCCATCGGGAAGATCTTCAAAGCGATGGGTGTGATGCCACAGGGCGTAGGGGCCGAGCACTTGGCGATCGGTAAAGCGTTCGCCTTCTTGCCAGGATTCAATGAGAGTTCGCCAGCGCATGGGCAGGCCACGAACCCGCAATTGGTACTCAAACAAGGCACCTTCGCCACGGGGCAAGGGTTCGGGGGTCAGAATTCGGAAGTTCAGCCAAGGCGGCGTGAGTTTTTCCAAATTCGCAGGGTTGCTGAAGAAGGCGAAGACCTCGGCCCTGGGCCTGGGCACATCCTGATGGGCGATAAAAATTTCTTCTCGCATCAGAGCAGATCCTCCAGGCTTTCTTCGATGGTGGGAAAACGAAATTGGAATCCGAGGGCCTGGGCCTTGGCGGGGAGGACATAAGCGCCACCCAGCAGCATGGGCTCCGCCATTTCACCCACGAGAAGTTTTAGGGCCGTTGCGGTGATGAACCCCGGAATGGGCCATACGGGCCGATGTAGGCGTTTAGCGATGTGCCGTGTCAGCTCCGCGTTGCTGCACGGATGGGGCGAGGTGGCGTTCATGACGCCCGTATAGGCCGGATTTTCGATGGCTTCCAGGATCAGGCTCACTACGTCCTCGATGTGAATCCAACTGAAGCCTTGGCGACCCGTGCCCAAGGCGGTACCGGCAAAGTATCGAATAGGTAGAACTATTTTTTCGAGGGCACCGCCCTCCCGAGCCAGCACCACGCCCAGGCGCAGCTTGATCACCCGGAGGCCCAACGCCCCGTCGGCGGCAGCTTCCCACCGTTGACAGAGCTCCGCCAGGAACCCGGTGCCCGGCAAGTGGTGTTCATCCACCGGGGTTGTGGCGTGGGTGCCATAGATGCCGATGGCGCTGGCATTCACAAAGACAGGCGGGGGATTTTTGGCGATCGCCAAGGCTTCCACCAATCGCTGCGTGGGGTTGATCCGACTTTCGAGAAGGGCCGCCTTGCGAGCCTGACTCCACCGATGATCCGCAATGCCTTCTCCTGCCAGGTTGATGAGGGCCGAGGCGCCTTCTAGAAGGTCGGGCAGATCGTCCCATCCGTGAATTTGGATGGACGAATCACCGCTGGGCTGAGGGCTGCGGCTCAAGATGTGGACATTCCAACCTTGCCTCACCAGAGCCTGCGTCAAGTGGGTGCCGACCAATCCGGTACCCCCGGCAATAACGATTCCTTTGCCTGCCTGGGTACCCATGAAACTCCCTTGGCTGTTGGATGCCGCAATCCTGCCAGCCTGTCACAAATGCTCTGGGTAGAGAAACAAAGCCAATGTCTGACAAAATCAGGCAGGTTTGGGTTCAAGGCCCCTCCTGCTGCTACGCTTTCTCGTATCCCTGTGATTGATTCCGGAGGTTCCATGGATGGCATGAACGCACTTTTGACACGCCGCAGCATTCGGGTCTTTCGCCCTGAAGCTGTGGAACCGGAAGCGATCCGTTTGATGTTGGAAGGCGCTATGTATGCACCTTCCGCAGGCAATCAGGAACCCTGGCGCTTCGTTTTGATTCAAGACCCCGCCATGCTCACTTCCATCGCCAATGATCATCCCTATGCATCCGCCTTGGAATCAGCGCCCCTGGCCATTCTCGTTTGTGCCGCCACCCGTGATCTGCCTCACCCGGATTTCTGGGGTGTGGATTGCGCCGCTGCCACCCAGAACCTGATGCTGGCCGCCCATATGCAGGGCCTGGGCTCCGTTTGGATCGGTCTCTATCCCAAGCGGGAGCGCATGGCCACTCTGTCGCGCTTGCTGCACCTGCCCGAAGATGTGGAACCCTTTGCCCTGATTCCGGTGGGATATCCCATGGAACGCCCCGAGCAACCCGAGCGCTATCACGCCGAATGGATTCGCTCCGAGCGTTGGTTTGATGCCTGGACCTTTGGTCGCGTCGATCTGAGCGCCAAGGCCCAACAAGAAGAAGCCGAGCGCAAGAAAGCCGCCGCCGTAAAGCGTTTGGATTCTGGCCTGCACGATTAAGTCGAACGCCTGTTACAGGTTCGCTAGTAGTAATCGACGTTCCGTTCGGATCACGACAAGGACGATTACCGTCTGATCGCGCAATTGATAAATGATCCGACAGGGAGGCACGACCCTTTCGCGGAAGGGGGAATCCTCCAGTTCGGGCACTGTTCGCCCCGCGAGGGGAAATTCGGCAAGCCCATCTGCGGCCTGGAATATCTTTTGGGCAAGGGCTCGGGCAGCATCGGGGTTATCGAAGGCGATGTAATCCAAAATGTCGCGCAGGTGGACCTTTGCGCGGTCAGTCCAGAGCACTTTTAAAGCCATTTGGTGAACTCTGCTTTAACGTTTTCGTGCGGAGTCAGGCGGCCTTCGGCCACATCCTGCATTCCCAGGGCGATTTTTTCTAGCAGATCCAGGCGACGGTTAAGCATGTCCCAACTCTCAGGATCCACGATCACCCCAGCGGCCTGTCCGCGATCAGTAACCAGGAAGGCTGTGTGCTTCTCTCTAGCTTCCAGGAAAGCCTCGGGTGTGTGGCGGCGCAGATCGGTGAGGGATTTTTGAATCAGCGGCAAGCGGTGGTTCATGGCCAACTCCTGGAGGAAGTTTAACCTAAGTTCAACATCTGGCTGTTCTGTTTCAAACCCAAAGCTCATGCCACTTCCAGCACCCTCAGCCCATCTTGCAGAACACTTTTTCCCTGTACCGGCAGGATTTCGCCCACCTGGTACGGGCGTCCCCGTTTGCGGAAGACGTCGGGAAAGGCCACGGCCTCCACGAGACCGGTTTCATCTTCAAGGGTGAGGAACTGCATGCGTTCACCGCGTTCGGTAGGGACGACTTTTTCGGCCACTACCAAGGCCCAGAAGCGCAGAAATTTGCCCGTTTTGGCGATATCGGCGGCGCGTTGGGGGCCGTTGCCGTGGCGGTAGCGCTTGAGGGCCGCAGGGTGAATTTCCAGGGTCAGGTCGAGGCTTTCCATTTCCAGATCCGCCCGGTCAAAGGGATCGGTGGGGCGAGGGCGGACGCCGGGTGGTATGCCACCCAGGCGTGTCCACAGCAGCCGAGTGCGGTCGCCATCTGGAGCCCAGCGATCGAAGGTGCCCGCCGCGCAGAGGGCTTCCACCGTGGGCAGGCTCAGCTTCGTGCGGCTCAGTAGTTCATCGAGGTTCGCAAAGGGGCCATTCTGCTGGCGCTCGGCGAGCATGGCCTGCACTTCATCCTGCTTGGTGCCTTTTACCTGCATGAGGCCCACGCGCAGACCTTGCTCACCTTCGGCGACGAAGGGCCAGTGGGAGGCGTTGGCGTCGGGGCCGCGCACCACGATGCGGTGGCGCCGGGCATCACCCAGGTAAGCGATGGCGGGGTAGAAGCCGCCCTGGTTGGTGATGACGGAAGCAAAAAATACCGCGGGGTGATGGGCCTTGATGCAGGCGCTCTCGAAGCTCACCTGGGCGTAGCTGGCCGAATGGGGTTTGCAGAAGGAATAGCCCTGGAAGGTGCGGATCATGTCCCAGGCTTCGTCTGTCACGGTTTGTGGCACGTCTTTGGTGGCGCAGCCGCTGCGGAAGCGCCGCTCGAAAATGGGTAGCTTGGCCTCGCAATCGTTTTTGCCCAAGAGTTTGCGCAGTTGGTCGGCCTCGAAGTGGCTCCAGCCCGCCAGTTCCACGCAGACCTTGATGACGTCTTCCTGGTACACCAGCACGCCGAAACTTTCGGAGAGCAGGCTGGCGAACACGGGATTTGAGGGCTCGAAGGCTTCTTCGCCTCGGCAGCGCTTCACGTAGCGATCGATCCAGCGGGAAGCCGCGGGGCGGATGAGGCTGGAGTGGATGACCAGGGTTTCGAAATCGCCTTTGTGGATCCGCTGCTGCAACTGGCGTGTGGCGGGGCTTTCCACGTAGAAAACGCCGATGCTATCGCCCACCGCCAGCAGTTGTTGAGTGGCGAGATCGGCCCGGGCATGGGTGCCGGGTTCCTTGGCCACGCGATCCCCGAGCACCGCGTAGGCATCGC
>JAUYES010000810.1 GCA_030691225.1 Holophaga sp.
ATTGCCATCCGAACCGCTTGCTGTTAAGACTCGGCAAGGCGCCAGGAAGCGCAAGGCAAACAGGGCATGTTCGGGTATTCGGGTCCCCGCCATACCGATTTTCACAACCGCAAAACATTTTGGATTGGGTAAGCAGTTGAACATGTATCTCGAGACCAATTACGGCCTCGAATTCACGATTGGGTTGACCTTCAATGCCCATGACTTCTCCGCGTGATCATCTTAGCCCTGGTTCACTTCCCCAGACAGAAACCACTGAAAACCTGATCCAGAGCGCTCTCGGCTCGGTCTTCACCGGTGATCCGGGCAAGCAAACCCCACATTCCCTGCAAGAGCGAAGCGTACAGCTCCGTTGGGCTGCCTGACGGTAATTCCAGAACTAATTCTGTCTGGGCAATCAATTCATCCAGCAACTCTCGTTGTCGTTGGGTTGCCAAGGCCCCCAGGCAAGCTTCCGGCGCATACTGCCCTAAAAACCGATCCTTCAAAGCCATTTCCAACCCTTTGAGATTGCCGTTCAGAGCCGACACCACCAGATCGGCCTCACTTCCACCAAGATCTCCAAAGGTTCTGACCTCCAGGACCTTCGACCCAAACGGTTCCAGTCGCGCCAAGATTCCCGGGTCCGCCGCAACGTCATGGGCTGGCAGCAGGTGCAGCACTAAGTCCGCTTGTTCTAGAATATTCGCCACCCGAGCTACACCCAGGCGCTCTATCGGATCCTCAGCTTCCCTCAATCCAGCCGTATCGTATAAAAACAGCGGTAGCCCAGCCCATTCGGTGCGCACCTCTAGGACATCCCTTGTTGTTCCGGGAATTTCTGTGACGATCGCGCGATCCTCACCAGCCAAGCGATTAAACAACGTGCTCTTTCCAGCGTTGGGGCGTCCAACCAGGGCGATCCGAATCCCATCGCGGAGCCACCGGGCGGCCGAACTTCGCGCTTGTTCCACGTGGAACCCTTCCTGGAGTCTTTGAAAATCAGCGATCATGTCCTTTGTTATTAACGAGATACCTTCTTCCTCGCCATAATCAACAACAGCTTCTACGCGAGCAATCCACGGCGCTAAGCAGTTTTTTGCCTCCAAGACCCACCCGGGGACGACCCCGGCACGGGCTTGGGCCATGCGGAGTTGAGTATCAGTGGTTGCCGAAATAATGTCGCGTAAGGCCTCCGCTTCCAACAGGGATTGTTTTCCATTGATGAGCGCTCGCCGCGTAAACTCACCGGGTTCGGCCAGTCGAATACCTAGCGCCCCTAGATGTTCGATAAAGCGCGTGACGAGCAGCGGATTCCCGTGAAGTTGAAACTCCACAACATCTTCGCCGGTATAACTGGCCGGAGCGGGGAAAAAAAGAACTAGAGCCCGTTCCCTATACCCATTCCAACATAGGTACCGAAGCCCGGCATGCCGTGGTTCTGGGAAGCTAAGCAAAGATTCTAAACGTTTTGCCAATCCAGTCCCGCTAACCCTTATCACATGGACGGCCGCCGGAAATAGCGGCGTTGCCGGGGCGCAGATTGGTGAGTTCAATTCAGACCCTCTTGGACACCTTGAGGGACTTTAATGCGCCGATTCCTTCACTCTCGGTGGTC
>JAUYES010000823.1 GCA_030691225.1 Holophaga sp.
GCTCGACGCTTGGCGCTGCCTTGAAGTCCAGAACTCTCGCGACCAGCGGGGAATCCGTTCTCCCTCGGCGACAACCTCGGACCAGAGACCTTCACCGTCGCCACCTAGACCCTCGAGAAAGGCCTGGCGGACCGCGAAGGCATCCTTGTGGCGCACCTTAATCATCCCGACTCCCAGATCCAGGGTAGCCTTTTTCGATGATCGACGAGCCCAAGCCCAAGCGCCCCCCAGGATTGCATCGCCTTTATGCGGCGGTATTCCTTGTGGTAATCATCGGAGTCTTGTTCCGTGGGTATCGGCTCATCAGCAATCAAGTCGATGGCGGCATCGATGCCACCAGTCGCTGGGCCTTGTTGGCGTTGGGCCTGGCCAACACCCTAGCCATTGCCACCTTGGTCTTCATCATCGCTCGCTCCCTGGCCAAGCTCTACTTCGAGCGCCGTCGTGGCATCCTGGGCGCCCGCATTCGAACACGCCTCGTGGTGGCTTTTTTCGTCGTCTGCTTGGCGCCGAGTCTACTGCTCTACCTGATGGGCAAGGACTTCATCAGCAAAAACGTGAAACGCTGGTTCGTCCCCGAGACCCAGGAAATGATCACGGATGGAAACCGGCTCTCCGAGGCCTTCCACGGACAAACGGAAGCTCGCCTGCGAATAGCCTTAGACCGCCTACCGCAGAGCCCGACGGGTGACCTCGGAGCCCTCCGCCAGGAAGCCGGATTGGATCTACTAGTGCGGCAGAGCCCTAACGATTTTGCCGAAGATCTTGACCCCAAACTTCCCCGTCCCGACCTGACCCGCTCCCTCTCCGCCACCACTCGCCAAGACAGCGATCTGGGAATGTGGACGTTGATGACCTCGAACGTGGGCCGACCGGGACCGCGATTCGTGGTCGGGCTTTTTCTCCCCAAAGACCTTCACAGCAGCATGCTCAGGCTCGAGCGGCGGGCCCAGGAATCCTCCCAAATCCACGCCTTTCGCAGCAACCTGGAAACGCTGCCCCAAAACACGTTTTTGCTGCTCACCTTGGCGACGCTCTTTTTAGCGGTTTGGGTAGGCCTCACCATTGCCCGCACGATTTCCGAACCCGTGCGGGCCCTGGCGAAGGCCGCTCAACGGGTAGGAACAGGCGATCTTGAGGTGGTCCTGCCTGTACATGGGGAAGACGAATTGGCCTTTTTGTCCCAAAGTTTCAACGCCATGACCCAGGATCTGCGACTGAATCGTGAGGCCATCGAGGCCCAGGCCGAGCGCATCGAGCGGCAGCGCGCCTATCTCGGACAATTACTGGAAGCACTGCCCGTGGGTGTGTTGGGCTGGAACAAGGATGGCGAGCTAAGAACCTTCAACCCCACGGCTCGCAAATGGCTTGGACTGGAAAATCTAGATCCCACAGCCCTCAGCTGGGGCGAATTGGCGGGGCAACCCCGCTTCGGGGGCCTAACAAGCCTGTTGCGAGAAGTACGCGAAACTCGCCAGGCCCAGGAAGAGGAACTGCGCATCGGCGGCGAAGGGGAAGGACGCCCCGTGCGCGCCATTGTTGTGCCAATCCTGGATGGCGGCGAACTGGCGGTGCTCGAAGATCTATCCTTGCTGGCCCAGGCGGAAAAACGCGCTGCTTGGCAAGAAGTCGCTCGCCGCATGGCCCATGAAGTCAAAAATCCACTCACGCCCATCCAACTCACCGCCCAGCGCCTTTTGCGCCGCAGCCGCGAAGGGCGGTTGGACCCTCAGGTGGTTGCCGAAGGCGCCGAAACCATCTTGGTGGAAGTCGCCAGCCTGTCCAGGTTGGTGGATAGTTTCAGCCGCTTTGCCAAACTGCCAGCACCCCAACCCCAACCCATGGATGCCTGCGATCTCGTTCGCCAGATCGAAACCTTGTATGCACCGGTGCACCCCACTATCCGGTTCGACCTGGACTTGCCCCAAGGCTCGGTCGAAGTTAATTGGGACGGCGACATGGTCAAGCGAGCCCTGATCAACTACGTAGACAATGCCCTGAGCGCTTTGGACGGCAGGGGCGCCATCGCCCTGCGGTTAACGCTGGAACAAGATCGAGTCCGCCTGGAAGTAGACGACGACGGCCCAGGTGTTCCCGAGGGTGGCCTGGAGCGCCTCTTTGAACCCTATTTTTCGACCAAGCGAAAAGGTACCGGTCTCGGCCTAGCCATTGTGCGGCGCATTGCCCAGGATCACGGTGGCGAGGCACTGTACCGAGCGCTGCCCAAAGGCAGTCGCTTCACGCTGATTCTGCCAACAAAAGCTAATCTCGCAGCACGCTAAAGACCGGCATGCCTTTCAGCTTTTCGCGACCAGGCAGTTCGTCGACTTCCACGAATAGCGTCAGTGCAATCGCCTGAGCGCCTGTGCGCTCAATCAGTCGTTTTGCGGCAGCAGCGGTGGCACCTGTGGCCAGAACATCGTCCACAATGAGCACGCGATCGCCCGAGCCAAAGGCGTTTTCGATAATTTCCAGGGCATCTTCGGTGCCGTCCGTCGAAAGGTAGGCCTCGCGAATCGTGGCTCCAGGCAATTTCCCAGGCTTCCGGGCCGGAACAAAGCCAAGCCCAAGTTTTTGAGCAAGGGCCGAACCAAAGATGAATCCGCGAGATTCCAGCCCCAACACATGGGTGGGTTGCAGGGTCGTCACGGGT
>JAUYES010000825.1 GCA_030691225.1 Holophaga sp.
TCCGCCGCCAATTCGGCACCGCCCGTGTGGCAGAACTCGTCGGCATGGATGCGCGGCGTGAGCCCTAGCGCCTTGCCACTTTCCAGGATCTGACGTCCATGCTCCGCCGTGAACACACCCTTTTCGACGAAGACATCGCAAAATTTGGCCACCCCGGGGAAGCGTCGCACTAACTCTGGCTGCCATTCCTCGGCGACCGTTCGGATGAAGCCATCGGGATCCCCCGCAAACTCGGGAGGCAGATCGTGGGCCGGCATCAGGGTGACGTCCAGGCTCCACCCGCGCTGCTTTAGCTCGGCGTAGGCCTCCAGGAGTCTCGATTCAGATTCCAGGCTCAAGCCATAGCCCGTTTTTGCTTCCAGGTGAACGACGCCCTTGCGGGCAAGCTTTCGGAGGCGTTCTTCGCCGATCTGAACCAGTTCCTCGACACTGGCCAAGCGGGTGGCCCGGACGGTTTCGCGGATACCACCGCCGGCGGCGGCGAGTTCGGCATAGGTTACGCCATGGAGGCGGCGGTTGAATTCCTGGCTGCGATCGCCGCCAAAGAGCAGATGGGTGTGGGGATCCACGAAGCCTGGCGTGGCCCAGCGGCCCTGGCCGTCAATGATTTCGGCATTCTTCCATTCGGATGGTAGGTTGCAGCGGGGACCCATCCAAGCGATGCGATCATTTTGAATCGCGAGGGCGGCATCCTCGATCGATTGGGTGCCCCAGGTCACGGTAGGATCCGGCGTGAAAAGGCCTTTGAGGTTGGTGATAACTCGTTGTGCGCTCATTTTCCTATTCTGACATCCATAGGGGAAATTCCGGCGTCTTGGTAAGCTTCGAAGCAACATCGGAGGTTCCAGTGGGGTGGGATGGATTTGGGCTGCGAGGACTCGCCCTGGGGCTTTGTGCCCTGGCAGCGCAAAGTGTTTGGGGGCAAGGCAACCTGGGCACTCAGTCCGCCAAGAACTGGGCCTGGGATCAGGTGAAAAGCTGGAGCTACTACCGCAAGGACGCTAGCGGTCAGCGCATTTGGAATAGTGTGAAATTCTTTGACCTCTCCTACACCGAACAGACCGAAAATCTGCTTGAACGCTTGCGTGGCTCGGAAACGGACCGTCGCGCGGCCCTGGTGGTGCTAAGTGATCGCCCCCTGGAGCAGTGGGCGTCGCCGGCCTTGCGAAGGGCCGGCGATCGGGATGAAGTGGCGCTGTTTCTCTATCATCGGGGTTTCAAATACAGCGACCGCGAAGCCTACCTATACATGGAGCCCGGTTCACGGCTGGATCGCCCCTGGACCCATGGCCTCGGGCTGCACCTGGATGGCGCAACGTGGCGTTTTCAGTGGATTCCGAACCCTTCCTTGCTACCGAAACTCGAGGCCAACGGTCAGCTGCCCAAGGGCCTGGATCGCGCGGCCCAACCCTCGGCCTTGCTGCGACTGAAACAGCTTCAACCAGGGTTGGCCAAGCTGCAAAGCCTTGCTGGTGGCGAGGCTGGCATTGTGAAGGCCCTGGCGCAGGGAACCCGCGCGGGCTTCCTGCTTCGGCATATTGGTCCTTGGATCAAGCAGGCCGCGCCAGTATTGGAGCCCCTGGCCCAGCGGGAAGCCTGGGTTCTTCACTACGGCACCGTGCGGGGCGCCGGACCCTCCGCCGGAACGTTGATTTTCATTCCTGGCGATTTGCCCACGCGCACCAAGTTGGCGTTGGAACTCCTGAAGCTGAACCCAACCTCCAAGGGGGCTCGGGTGCGAACGGCGAAACTGGGGGATGGCAAAGAGGTCACCCAAGTTCGTGGTTCGGGCGGCGTGCTGAACCTCTGGGTTTCGCCGGAAGGAACCTGGATCAGCGATAAGGCAGGCACCCTGGGTTCGGTCATTTCCCCCACCGCCCAGGTCTCGCTGGGCGAGCGGCTGGAATGGTGCAAGGTGGCGCTGGCTGCGGTGAACCCTGGCACCGATGTGTCGCTTTGGATCGTGCCAAGGTTTGGTGCCACCGCGGCTTTCGAGCGCACGGTTATCCGTCGGCGCATGCAAGGCCTGGCTCAGCAGACCTGGCCCAATCCCTTCATCGCCAAGGCTGCGCCGCGCAGTGGGGCGATCTCGGCGGCCCTGGGTGCCGGTCCCACCGAAGCCATGATGGGCGCCATTCTTCGCATCGATCGCGAGGAAACCTTGGTGGAACCCGCCCTGGCGACCTTTGCGGATGGGGGCAAGAATCTTTCTCCCCAACAACAGCAGCAGTACCAGGCTGAAATCAATCAAGTAAAGGCCCGCAACGTGGGGCGCAAGGGTCTGCGTGCTGAAGTCGCTGCCCTGCAAGGCCTGCTGGATCTGAGGGGCGCGGCTTTCTTGTGGAATGGCTGGACTGTGCCGCAACCGCTCAGTCCGGCGCAGCGAGCCGCGCTCACCGAATTTCAGAAACTCAAACGGGAAGGCGCCTACCAGGCATCTCGGCTGGAGCGTCAGGGCAAGGTGCAGGTCTATGGCGGGTATGGTGAACCGGGCATGAGCCCAAGTCTGGCGCTGGCCCTGCCCATCCAGGCGGGGAAGGGTGCCCAGGTCGAAGACATAACCAAGAAACTCTGGACCAAGCTCTTCAAGGGCAAGGCTCAGAACCGGGAATACGCGAAGGGCATCCTGATTCATCGAATCGTGACGGAACAGACCTTCACGCCCGCCTACGCCATCGTGAATGACACGCTGGTACTGGGCAGTGATGACGACGCGGTACAGGCCGTGATGGCGGGTCTGTTGGGGCAGGCGCCCACGTTGGCGGATCTGCCTTCCAATGCCTTTGGTCGCGTTGCCATCGATGGTGAAAAGGCCGCCAAGGATTTGGAAGCCCTGTTGCTCAGCTACCTGCGCATTAATCATGGCGGTCGCTACTGGTGGTTTGGCGAGCCATCCCCCAGCGAAGATGAAGCGGCTGCGGAAGTCGCTTCCACCTTCGGTCCCTTCCTGGGTGCCCTGCGTGGCTTGGGCCGCCAAACACTCGAAGTCAATCTCACCTCTGCGGGCTTCGAGGCACGACCCAAATGAAGGCTGCCACCTTTCTGATCGCCGGTGGCCTGGGGCTGCTGGTGGCCTTCGGGGTTCTCGGGACCTTGGTACCGCTGCGCCACCGGGCCCTACTCGAACGCACCGACGGCAACCCAGTGCAGCGGGTGGTCCTGGAAAGCCGTTCGTTGTTCGGCCTGAGCCGCCCCGCCTGGGGCGCTAAGGCGCAGGGCGCTGACCTTTGGGGCAATGCGC
Organism: Holophaga sp.; assembly: GCA_030691225.1. Classification (GTDB taxonomy): domain Bacteria; phylum Acidobacteriota; class Holophagae; order Holophagales; family Holophagaceae; genus JAYREN01. The sequence goes on from JAUYES010000825.1 coordinate 3,242, forward strand.
GAGAAGGCTTTTTCATCGCTCCCAAGCAGGGAGTCACTGTGACCCTGGTGGCCTGGCCAAGGTTTCATCAGGCCATGTCGATTCTTCCCACGGGTGGCGGTGAAGTTTCCTCGCTATCGGAACAGGGTGATCGCGAGGCCTTCCGTAAATGGTTCGTGGCCATCCTGGAACAGCAATTGGAGGGCCCCAGCCCCGCCTGGGAGCCTCCGCAGCGGGATTGCGCGGGGATCCTGCGCTTCGCCTTTCGGGAAGCCTGGGGGCCCCACACGGAGGCCTGGCGGAACCGGGTGAATTTTGCGGAATCCTCCGTGGCGGGGGATCCCAGCCTGACCATGGCCGGCCCCTGGCGGCGTGCTTTCCCGACCCCCGATGGGTGGCAGCCCTTCGCCAAGGGTGCCTTCCTGCGTCGCTTGGCGTGTGTGCCCCTGGGCCGCGAAACCATGGAAGCCCGCCCTGGAGATTTGCTCTTCTTTGCCCGGGGTGGCGCCCACGCTCAGCCGGACCACGCCATGGCCTTTGTGCGGCCCGATACCGATGGCCAGCCCATGCTGCTATACCACACGGGCCCCGAAGGCACCGCTGCCACGCGCTCCGAGGGCGAAGTGCGCCGTGTGCGTCTCGATGAACTGCTGCACCATCCCGATCCCGAATTCCGTCCTCTCGCTGAAAATCCAGCCTTCCTCGGTGTCTTCCGCTGGAAGGTGCTCGCTGAACTTTCTACTTCCTCAAGGTTCTGATATGCGCTGGTTGCGACCCCTCCTCACGTTAATGCTTCCCGTGGCCTTGCTGGTGCCCATCACCGGGACTTCGCAGTCGAAGGGGCGAGAGGCGCCCTGGCGCGAAGGCGGCTGGACCGGCGCCTTTGCCGTGCCGCGGCCCACGCTGCCGGGCCGCACGGCCTACCTGGAGGCCGCAGGCCCCATCCCGACCAATGTGCGGGTTCGCATTCATCGCTTGCAAGATCCCTCGGCTTTTCTCAAAGATCTTTTGGCCAAAGGGCCGGGTAATCCCGCCTTCGAGGGTGGGCGAGCCGGGCGAGATCCGCTCGATACGCTCCGCGAAGCCTTTCTGTGGGGTGGGCGGCGTGCTTTCGTCACCGTGCATCGCACGGCCACGCGGGGACTGCGCGATGTGGCCCGCCAATCCGACCGGCTTCAGCAGGGCCGATCCACCGCCATCACGCCTCGCGAAGGCGAAGCCCTACCGCTAGAGAACCAACCGGGCCTAGCCTTTATCTCGGAAATCGTGCCCAAGGTGACAGAAGAAATCACCGGCAAGAAGACCGGCAGTAATGACGAAGAAGAAGGTGATCGCAGCGAGGATGAATCCGGCAACGGTGGCCATCTGAGCCGCGTGGAACTGCCCGCGCAACCGGCGGGTGTCTATCTGCTGGAAGTGCTCCGAGGCGAGGATGCGGCCTACGTGCCTTGGCTTGTCACGGATCTGGCCCTGCTCGGTGAGCAGGATGGCGGCAAGCTGCGCGTGCAGGCCGTGAATGCCACCAATGGCGCCATTGTGGGCGCCGTGACCGGCCAGTTCTACGAAGGCACCTCAGCCAAGACCCTCACCTTCAGCGGCGAGGGCAAGGCCGAGACGCCCGCCAGCCCTGGCTTGCGACGCGTGGTGGTGGCCCAAGCGGGCAATAGTCTCGCCTTGCTTGCCATCGAGGGTCAGGCCAGTGCCAGCGTGCGTCAGCGCCTCTACGCATTCACCGATCGGCCGCTCTATCGCCCCGGACAGGAAGTGTTCGTCAAGGCTATTCTGCGCAGTGTCGAGGACGGCGAAAACAAAGTGGCCAAAGGTGTGGCCGAGCTCCCCTACACGGTGCTCGATCCCGAAGACACCAAGGTGGCCGAAGGCAAGGCCAAGCTTCTGAACGCCGACACTGGCACCTACGGCGCCAGCATCAATCTGCCGGGGACCGGTCGCTTGGGGCTCTATCGCTTTGTGTTTCAAGGGCCTTCAGGGCCTGCCCAGGCGGAATTCAAGGTGGAACATTTTGTGAAGCCCGCCTTCGCGGTGACGGTGGACACGCCCAACGCTAAGGTTGGCATTGGGGACGCCATGGATTTCCATGTTCAGGCGAAGTATTTCTATGGTGCCGCCGTGCGCAGTGCCAAGGCCGATTGGTTTTTGTACAAGGTCGTGCCCAAGCGCAGTTCCTATGGCTGGTATTACGGAGACGAAGACGAAGGTCCCGCGCCGGAATTGATGGAGAGCGGACAACTGGAGTTGGATGAAGATGGCGAGGCCCAGAGCCAGACCTTCAAGGCCACGGAAGACGGCCTATGGCGCTTTGTCGTCAAGGTGACCGATGGCAGCGGCCAGCAGAATTCGGGCACCTCGCAGGTGCGCGCGGCGGCCGGTGATCTGGTGCTACTGGTGGGCACGGATCGCAATGTCGCCGCCCCTGGCAAACCCTTCCAGGCCACGGCTCGCGCCTTGGATTTGGAAGGCAAAGAAATCACCGGTTTGGCCATCACCCTGAAGGCCACGCGCAT